>NZ_CP037452.1:1872663-2172663 GCF_007754425.1 Gimesia fumaroli | reverse complement strand
CAGGACAGCAGTCAGTGTTATCTCCCGATTCAAATCATGCCACGAAGAATCTGACGCCTCCGGATCAGCCTGATCTGGAACAAATCGCTGATGAATTTATCAGTCAGATTCGGAACGGCGAGAAGCCTGAGGTTTCTGAATACGCAAAACGCCACCCTGATTTTGCCAGTGAGATTGCAGAATTCTTTCCTGCTATTGCTGCTTTGGAAGGTGGAAAACATGCCGACCAGTCTCATGGAAAAGTCTCCTTAGGCGCCAGCACACCACAGCAGCTGGGTGACTTTAAAATCGTCCGGGAAATTGGGCGAGGTGGCATGGGTGTGGTCTATGAAGCCATCCAGGAATCACTCAATCGGCGGGTCGCATTGAAACTGTTACCGCGTCATTCGCTGATGGATGAGAAACAACTGAGGCGTTTTCGCCGGGAAGCCGAATTGACGGCTTCACTACATCACACCAACATCGTACCGGTCTTCGGTGTCGGCGAGAATAGCGGTTTTCACTACTATGTGATGCAATTGATTGAAGGCGTTGGTCTGGATGAACTGACACAGAAAATCGTGGTCACTGCTGTCGACAGCGAGTTGAAACAGATCGCAGCAGGAAATAATTCTCTGACACAGGCCGGCAGTGACACTTCACTTTCTCACAGCGATGACTCGCAAGTGAATCTGCCAAACGAACCGAAGCATCCCCATAACATTGGTCCAGAATTTGATAAGTATGTCGGCTCTCCTCAAAATATTGCAGCGCTCGGCATTCAGGCCGCGAATGCGCTCCAACATGCACATGATCGCGGTATTTTACATCGTGACATCAAGCCTGGAAATTTACTTTTAGACCGCGATGGTCTGCTCTGCATCACGGACTTTGGACTGGCACGTGCGGCTGAACAGAGCGATCTGAGTAAATCCACCGACATGGCAGGCACACTCGGTTATATGGCGCCCGAAATGTTTCGAGGCGAAACCTGCCGCCAGAGTGATATCTATGGTCTCGGAATTACACTTTACGAACTGTTAACTAAACGTCCCGCAATTGAACGCACCAGCCGCCATGCAATGATCGAACTGATTACGCGGGGGGCGATTCCACCGCTCAGACGGATCAATCCCGAAATTCCCCGCGATCTGGAAACGATCATCCAGAAGGCCATTGCAGCAGATACGAAGCATCGTTACCAAAAGGCCAGCGACCTGGCAGATGACCTGAATCGATTTCTCGAAAATCGGCCGATCCGTGCCAGACGCGTGACCCTCTTCGAGCAGTTGTGGCGCTGGAGCCGTCGTAACCCGGCGATTGCCAGCTTATCCGGAATTGCATTAAGCCTGCTGCTACTGCTGGGAATCTCACTGGCAGTCGGATTTGAAAATGAACGACGGGAGCGAAAGCGAGCAGAAGCATCAGCTCAACTTGCGACTGCAGCCCTGGATCGCGTATTCAATCGATTTGTCCCCAGCCGTGCCCAGTCAACAGAAAGCAACGCGTCGGCAGCCGACTATTCAGAACCGGTCTTGTCCCGGGAATCAGCTGATTTGCTGGCAGGAATGATTCAGTTCTATGAACAATTGGCCGAATCAACAGGATCACAACGCGAATTTCAAATCAAAGCGGCCAATGCACAGCACAAGGTCGGCGACATTCATCGCCGACTGGGAGATTATCAATCAGCACTTGCCGCGTATCAAAAATCGCTCGAAATGTACAATCAAAACTCGGTTGAAGCAGATCCGCTCACGATTGCCACACTCTTCAATGAAATCGGTCGAATTCACTGGTACCTGAATCAACTGACGGCTGCCAAGGATTCCTATCAGAAAGCGGAGCAGTTGCTGAAACAGGAACTCGCTATAAACCCGGATCAACCTGCGCTCCGGTTTGAACTGGCACGTTCCTATTTTCTGATGTCGCATAAAGTACGTCCCGGTCAAGTGAAACTACACTCTGTTCCTCATCAGGCGCCTCGCTTCCCTGCAACGGAAGACGAATCAGAGGCGAATCAGGCTCTCTCGCAGAAGGCCATTGATATCCTGGAGCCGCTAGTGAATTCCGATCATGCGAAACCGGAGTATCGCTACTTACTGGCCCTCTGTCTGCAGGAACAAATCTCAAATCAATATCCGCAATCTCAGGCGGATACAGAAAAACAGGCGCGCGTGCTTCAAATTCTGGAGAACCTGGTTCGAGAATATCCGCATGTTGCCGACTATCGACAGGCTGTGGTGAAAACCTATGAGCGAATCGAGCTTCGCAATGCAACTCCCAGGGACATTGAAGAGACCATTGCGAAACGTCTGCAAAACGCGATTCAACATGCCAGCCGCCTGGTTTCCGATTATCCAACGATCCCGGAATACAAAATCTCGCTGATCCATGCCCATAATAAACTGGCGCATGCAATGGATATTTTGACTGATGGAAGTCCGGATTCAAACAAAGTACGACTTCGCCATGATACAGGCGAACGCTCGTTGAGAACTGCCATCAGATTACAGAGAGAACTCGCGGACCAATTTCCGGAAGTGCCAGAACATCAAACCTGGCTAGCCAGGTTTGAAATCATGCTGGCAAATATTCTGGAAAGAAAAGGGAGTGAAGCAGAAGCAATTCCACTCATGGAAGATGCCATCAAGATTCTGGAAACAGGGCAGAAAACACAATCAGAGTCTGCTGACATCTATGAGACCCTGCTGAATGCCACAGAGAAGCTTTCTGAGCTTTATCAATATTCAGGAGATGAACTGAATAGCATCCTGCTGTGGGATAAATACAATCAATATGAAGCGCAATTTAAATCCAAATTCCCAGAGGCAGTACGTCACAGGCCTAAACAAAATCGACGGCCCCAGCGGGGTGACGGACCACCACGCCCACGAGACAACAGACAGCCACCGCGGCCACGTGACAGGAACGGGCCTCCCTTCCGCAGATGAGACACATTCGTTTGGGTAGACTCTATTAATGCCGTCTCTATTTTGCCTGCTGACCTGAATTGCGGTTCCAGAAGGGAAACCACTTCCTGTTGAAAACGCCGGGAGAGCTTGTGCGACGCTTGACAGATTTGCCATGAATCAATCGAACAAGATCGAGACTGAGTGCTTCGACGGATTGATACCGCTGCTGCTGTGACTTTGTGATGCAGTTTAAAATGATGGATTCGAAATCGATGGGGATCGAAGGATTCAGTGCGCGTGGTCTTAACGGTTCCTGATTTAAGATCTGCTCGACGAGTTCGCTTGAATTTGAAAAAGGGAACGCCAGCGAGAGAGTCGCCAGTTCATACAACACCATCCCCAAAGAATAAATGTCGCTTTGCTCATGATTCTGTCCCTGAAACCGTTCGGGAGCCTGGTAACTCAATGTCTTTGCCGACTGCTGCTTGAGTGCGCCTTCTGCAAACTGGGCCAGACTGAAATTATTGACCCAGACATGCCCTGCTGCATCAATTAAGATGTTCTCCGGCTTCAGATCATTGTGTAACGTTTCGCGGCTGTGCGCGTATCTCAAAGCATCCGCTACCTGTAATGCGATACCAGTAAAGGCACGCCAGCGATTTTCCTGCAAACTGCATGCGATGGCTGCTGTCTGATCACGACATTTCTGTTTTCCGGTATTCTTTTGAGAAGACTGAGTCTCATCTGCGAAGTACCCAATGATTTGATCCAGGCCAACCCCATCGACCTGTTGCGTGACAGAATAACAATATCCCTGATCTTCTCCCGATTTATAAAACGACACGATATTCGGATGACGTAGCCGCGCAACCAGACGAGCTTCGCGCTCAAACCGTTCTTGCCAGCGTGGCGTCATTTCTGATTTCCAGGGAAGCAGTTTCACTAATACTCGGCGGTTCCATTTCCCCTGCACTGCTTCATATACGATCGCAGTTCGGTTACGGCTGATTTCGCGAGTGATGTGGCAATCCCCCAGCTGTTTGATACTGGCCGGTTCAGGAAGTTGCCGTCGCAAACTGGAAAACTCCTGATTCCCCTTCCACTGTTCCATCGCGATCAAGACGGGGAAACTCTCACGAATCTCAACAGCATATTCCGGATATGTCAGGGCATAAGTTTCGATAGAAGGATTTAACCACCGCCGATGCTCATCGACAAACTGGCTCGCCAGCACTTCCAGAGTGATGCACTCGGTAGCAACGACATCTGTTGAAATTATCTCTGTTCGATTCTCAGAATTCATGTTGGCCCTTTACGACATTCTGAAGTCTCGGTTCTCATTGATGATTTTAGTTTCAGTCCAACGCAAGTTCGCTCTGGCATATCAGAAACAGCAGACTCTCAAAACAGGCAAACTGCAATGACAGTGCGGCATGACACCCAATTCTGCGCAGAAACGCAAAAATGAGCCAAATAGGGGCGCTGAATTACAAAGCCAGCGTCTTCTCAATAACGTGTGTAGGAGGACAATTGCTACTGCAGAACTGCTGATTTTTCGTTCCACAGTCAGTCAATTCTCCTTTTGAGAATCAGCCGCAAAGCTTTAAGAGTAAAGGAGTTATTGCATCTCCAGCTCTTTGTATTGCGCTTTCTTATCCAATATGGTCCCCCAGACGCGATTAGATGCCTGATGCCGTGACGGCCCGAAATTGATAATTGGCCCGATCCCCAGATCCAGATTTTTGATCTGTTCCAGAGAATCGATGACATTCTCCGTGGTCAAGGCTTCTCCGGATGAGACCGTTTTCTTCAAGCCTTCCACAAAACATTCCGCAGCCAGGAAGCCTTCGAGAGAAACAAAGCCTGGTTTTGACAAGGGGTAGAACTTTTTCATAGCCGCCCGGTATCGCAACACACCACTTGCGCTGGAGAGATAATAGGGTACGACCTGAGTCACAATCACATCTTCAGCATAATCAGCCCCCATTTCCTTGAACTGCTGCGCCAGCAGCTCACTGCCGACAAAAGAAACAGCAGCCACCTGTATGTTGAGTTTGCGATCCTTGATTTGCTGAACCATCAACGCAGCCGGCTTGAAGGTCGCCACCATGATCAACGCTTCAACACGGTCTTGATTCTGTTCGATGGTCTTGACGGCTTCTGTAATTTGTGTGGTATTCCGGTCATAGCCGACACGCAGAATATTTTCTGGCTGTATTTTGTATTTTTCTAATGCTTTGGCAACGCCTGCAAAACCATCGTCACCAAAAGAATCGTTTTGCGCAAAGACTGCGATTTTGTCCGGAGACACACGTTTCTTTTCTACAAAATAATGCACCATGGCCTCTGTTTCGTCAGCATAACTGGCACGCAGATTAAACACATAGCGATCGGGAGGATCACGTCGCAAGCTGCGTGCGCCGGTTAATGGCGCAAAGAAGAGGTATTTATTTTCATTGGCATAAGGGACGGTTACTTCTGCAGTCGGAGTTCCCACGTTTCCGATCACGGCAAATACTTTATCGCCTTCAAAAAGTTGGTGCATATTTTTGTGTGCCTGATCAGGCTCATAGCCATCATCTTTGACAATCAGTTCAAGATTGCGGCCACCAATGCCGCCCGATGCATTCACCGATTTGAAACAGGCCTGCATGCCCATCACCATATTACTGCCCAGCTCTTTATTCGCCCCTGTCATGGCAGTTGATGTGCCTAAAATAATTTTGTCGGCAGTGATGCCTTGCGCGAGGGGCTGATTCGCTGGACTTGCTTTGGAGGGTTGTCCTGTCGTCTCATGCTGTTCTCTGTTCGTCCAGAAATAGTAGGGAACCAGAGTTAACAACAGAAATGTGACTGTAAAAATGACCGCATTAAAAATTTTGCCTTGCAAGTGTGACGTTTCATTTTTACGTTTTGAGACATCCTTGAGTTCGTCCTGATTGAGAACTTTCGTATCGCCGTATCGTTCGGATTGGGTTTCCACGGCTTTTAAGTCTGTCAGCATTTCCTCTGCTGTCTGGTAGCGATCATCCGGTTTTTTGGCCATAGCTTTCTGAATAATCGCGGCGCACTTATCCGGAATCTTAGAATCCACATCCCGCGGATCAAGCACATCGGCATGACAGTGAGCATACATAATCTGTACAATGCTGCCGGCATCTTCATAGGGATGATCGCCGGTGAGCAGTGTGTAATAAGTTGCTCCCAGCGAATAGATGTCACTTCGATTGTCAACCGTTTTCGACTCACATTGTTCGGGGCTCATGAAGTAAGGCGTTCCGATCAGCTGCCCGTCCTGAGTCAATTGCTGTGACTGCTGAATCACCCGTTTGGCTAAGCCGAAGTCAGCAACTTTGATGGTCCCATGTTTTGACTGCAATAAATTCCCCGGCTTAATATCCCGATGAACGAGGCCGGAAGTATGAGCGACCATCAGCCCTTCACAGGCATCTGCAATAATGCGAGTCGCTTCCAGGGGAGAATAAGGGCCGATTGACTCCAGATGATCGTCGGCACTGCCGCCGGTCATCAACTCCATCACGATAAAATAGACATCGCCTTCCTGGCTGATCTCATGAATCGACACCACATGAGGATGAGTTAAACGGCCTGCCGCCTTTGCTTCTGCCAGAAAGCGATCCAGCATTTTTTTATCAGAAGCCAGTTCTGCCGGCAGCAACTTGATTGCGACGTCACGTTCGATCGTCGAATCATGCGCCTGATAAACAACTCCCATACCTCCCTGCCCCAACAGGCCGGTGATCTGGTATTTGCCTAATTGACGTCCAATCCACGCTGCTGCTTTGTCTGCTGAAGGACCAACCGGCTGATTACCTGATTTCTCCGCGCCGCTATCGGCGCCAATCATCGTTTTATCGATTTCATTTATATTGATCGGCGGAATTTCGTCGACCGTTTCTTCCTGGCTGATATCAACAGGCGGAAATTCATCTACGGTTTCTTCTTCACTGGCACGATTATTAAAACCTTCGTCCGACACTTGTGACTTCCCTCAGATCGATTGTCTTACACAGGGATACAGGAGACAAAACATTCTGACTATTCTGCCTGATGAGTATGAAATCCATTTCATAGGCCATCGCTTTCCTCATTGGAAATCGCTGGTTGACCACAATTTCTACTGATATTAAAAAATGAGGTATTTATAGATATACAGAATCATCGTGTATAAAAAAAATTTACGCAATCGTTTTTTGTGAAAGTCAGCGTAATATCCCTGAAAAGTGGAAACATAATTTGAATCTTCAGGTTGATCTCATCTTAACTACCCCCAATAACGGCAGAATGTTGGCGTTTACACCTTATTTCCACCGATTATTCCAAGATCGATCGAACTTTTCTTCGCTTGGATCACAGGTAATCGGTTGAGCATACAATCGGTATAACCTGCAGGAACGCAAGAATTTATCACTGCGCAACAGGCCGGGCATTAAAAAACGTATTCAGAGCGAAACGCTGTGTTTCCTGAACGGGAATGAACTCAGCTACGGGGCGAAAGATCTACTTCTGACTGGAAACACGCAAGCGAATCGTTTTCAAGTCTAATAAAGCATTGTTGATCTTTCCCTCACTGCGAATCGTAAACCTTGGTTTTCCGGCGGGGAGGTTGATAGTGCCGACTTTTCGGCTTTGATAGACGTCCCAACTCCCTGTTCCCGGCACACCCCAGGAAAGACGCTGCCCCGCCACTTCAAGTAACACCCGGTTGCCGGCTTCTTTGGGAACAGCAAATTCGAGATAGACATCGTACTTCCCGGACTGGGGAACATTCAACATCCAGACCGCGCGGTCATTTTCGCTTTGCCAGTATCCCAGGTTTTTGTACTTGTTCTCGAATTTCAGAGTATTGCCGTAAATCTCCGCAAGCTGCGGAATCAGAAAATAATCGCCGCGTAGTGCTTCGGCTTCGACCATCGCCGGCTCATTCCCGACAAATGTTTTTCGTGGCGGTTCAGCCGTATTCAGATAGGCGATCAGATTGGCCAGATCCTGGTGCGTCACATCTTTTTCAAGCCCCTCCGGCATCAAGGACTTGCCCGTACTCAACAATTCATCCAGATCATCACGCAGCAAGGTTTTCTGTTTCCCATCGTTCTGAATCAGCGTGATGCTCTCTCCACTTTCTGCAGCGAGCAGGCCATTGAAGGTCAAACCATCCACGGTGACGGCGAGATAACTGAGGTACTTACTTTCAATGGCCCGATTCGGATCCAGAATTGCCGTTAACAAGGCCCGCTCTGATTTATCTGTTAACGCAGACAGATCAGGACCAATCGGTTTGCCTTCCTTATTGAGTTGGTGACAAACGGAACATCGTTTGACAAAAATCTGATGTCCGGCTTTGGGATTCCCTTTAAGTGAAGAAATCGAAGAATATTTTTCGATCACTTTTTCTCGATTGGAATCGATGGAAGAAGCGAGCAAGGTCTTTGCTTTTTCACGCAGTTTACTGTCTTTGTGGCTCAGTAAAATTTGTCGGCTGGAGGCATCAATGTCGGAAGCCAGAATCGTTTTCTGCTCCATAGCAGTTAACACAGAATTGGCCCAAGCCTGACGACTTAACAACGCATTCAACACTTCCACACGTAAGCCAGGCCCAAAACTTTTCCAGCGTTCAAGCAACATTTCAGGCGTGCGTTGGCTGCCAAACTGCGTGAGTGACTGTACCGCCGCACTTTGGAGCTGTCGCGAGTTGCGCGGTGAAAGCATATCAGCCAGTAATTCCAGACCCTGCTCCTGCTGTTCAAATCCTCGACCAAGTAATGGTAATGCCTGCTTTCTGTTTTCGACAGACGTACTTTCGTTGCCGGCAACGGCGCGGGCTTCCTGAAACAGCAGCTTTAATTGATCCAGGGCTGTCTGCAGACGTGGATTTGCTCGCTGATAAAATTCAGGAAGCGTCTGATTCCGCCGGCTCAATGAATTGAGCAATGTCGCAACTGCCTGAAACTGCCATGATTCGAACGGTTTCCCAGCCGAACGCTGGCCTACCCTTTCATAGATTTGTGCAAGCGCCTGTTGTTGATTCGCGGAAACCGCCATCGTGATCAAAGAGTTGAAAATCTGTGTGGGCGGCTGCTTGCCGTTCAGCTCCTGAAAAAAGGCTTTCGTAAATGAATCCAGATGATTACCGACCGAGCTCAGAATGGCGGTACGCAAAAAGGCATCGTCATCATGAGCGAGCGCCATTTGTGCTAACGCCGTCCCCGCCTGCGGTGCGTTCCACTCGCCGAGAGTATAGGCCAATTGCATTTGCAGTTGTGGATCTGGATCGCTGACAAGTTGCAGTAAATGCTGCCCGATTTCCGGAGATTCGTTCAACTTTGATTCGCTGATCCGAATCGCATGGCGGCGCACGCCGGGATGCTTGTCTTTCAAAGCGGCTAACACGATTTCATTCGAAACCTGCCCCACCCCCTCCAAAACACACAACGCATGCAGGCGGGCGGTGGCAGATTTACCTTGATGCACCATTTTCCTTAATTCCGGGATGACCGCCTTATCTTTTCTGCTGACCATCAACTGATGTGCCATGTCGCGCTGTGTCCCATTCGGACTTTCCAGAACCTGTACCAACTCGGCGTTATTCAGCTGATCCAGACGGGAAACCGTACGCAGCGGCGTATTGTCGCGGACGATGCGGTAGATCCGGCCCTGATCTTTCCCGGCCCGCAGATCGAGTTTTTCCTGCATCGCTTTGGGAATCCATTGCGGATGCTCAATCACGTGTCGATACATGTCAGCGACCCACAAGCCTCCATCAGGGCCCGTGCGCGCCATGGTGGGACGGAACCAGTTATCCGTTGACGCCATGAACTCGGAACTCTGTTCGTCTCTTGCACGTTGGCTGGTGAAAGTAGTTCCTTTGGGTGAAACAACTTCCCGATGCACCAGATTGTGAACGGGCTCGCAGATAAAAGAATTACCAACAAACTCCGGTCCCAGTAATTGATCGCGATAAAAACACAAGCCACAGGCGGATGTAATGCGATTGACTTTGTTTAAATCATTAAAGCGTTTCTGAGTGCGACTGATGGGAAAGACCGTCGCCGCCCCCGGTTGAATGGAAACCTGGACTTTCGCATTCGGAGCGATCAGATTCTTATTACGTCGCAGATAATGGTCTGCCAGTGCGTAATGAAAGGCGGGGTTACTGTTGTTACTGCCAAACCAGTTGCCCCAGTCGTCCCGTTCCCGCCCGAATTGGGTTTGCCCCGACTGCGGATCCATCAAGCCGACATCAGGTCTGATCCGCAAATCACGACGGCCAAGCTTCAGTTTCTCTTTTGTCTTTGCCGAGATCAGTTCGCCGCCGGAATCTCCGTTTGCCAGATAAATCCAGTTATCGAGACCCCAGCGGAGGCCATTCACCCGATGCTGCTGATTGCCTTCACCGAAACCGGTATATAGTGATTCGTGCCGATCGGCTTTGCCATCACCGTTTGTATCTTCCGCATAAAAGACTTCCGGCGCGGTGGTCACAATCACGCCGTCCTTCCAGGCCATGACTCCCGTCGGGTAGCCTAATTTTTCCATAAACAGAGTTGATTTATCGTACTTTCCATCGCCGTTGGTGTCTTCCAGATAACGCACGCGGCCGGCGAATTCCCCTGATTCATCGACACCCAGCGGATAGTCGGCCATTTCTGCCACCCAGAGTTTTCCATCCGCACCCCAGTCAAAGGCGACCGGGTCCTGCACCAGTGGTTCTGCTGCGACCAGCTCGACATGAAAGCCCGGTTTGACTTGAATCGATTTTAAGGCCGCTTCAGGTGACTTGGGTTGTGGCCCCCCTTCTTCCAATAATTCATCAAACGATTTACCCGCAACCAGATGTTTCATCTTGGCTGTATTTTCATTTTGTACCCAGAGATGTTTTGAATGAAACCAGGCACCGTTATTAGTACCATTTCGTGAAATCGCGGGCATATCGTCGCCATCCAGACGCTGCTTCTGAAAAACTTTTTTCCATCCCTCTTTTAATGATGTGAAGAGATGCAGCGAATACCGATCCTCATTGGAAAAGAGAACATCCGCAAAACCATCTTCATTGATATCCGCGAAGCGCAAACCTGCATCGCGGCCCTGCCCATCGACGATGGTTGATTCTGCCGGGAGTGCCCGGGGAAGTTTCTGCCAGCAGGAATCGGCTTCAGACCAGGCAAAGACGGCCTGTTGAGACGGACTGGAAACGATGAGTTCACATTGGCCGTCATTGTTCAAATCTCGCAATCGGACTCCCTGATCAATGGCGTCCTTGAGTGTGAACAGAGCCGCCTTACCTGTCGGTAAGCCTGCGAGCAACCGTTTGTCTTCTACCCAACCTCCCGTTTGAAATCGCCAGGCGGAGGATTCTTCGGGCGTCAGTGTTAACAAAATCACTTCCCCATCCAATACACCAAAGCGACCGCGTGTGGCCTGATTCCCTTCGGAATCTGGTTGAGAAACCAGTCGTGTAGGGAAACCGGATTCACTCCAGGCCTGCTGCTTCGGATTCCAGATGCGGGTTTTCTGAACGCGTTCGTTGCCGATCACAACGTCCATAAAACCGTCGTTGTTCAGGTCGAGAAGTCGTACGCCATTATCAGCGCCGCTGGCACTTCGTAACGGTTGGCCTGCCAGAAGATTTTGATTCATCCGTTCGAGCACATCTTTGAACGAAAGGAACTGGACGGCCGAGCCATGTTTCTCTACGGAATGGTCAATCAGTTTGATGATCTGTTCGTTGCTGATCCAGCCATGCGGATGATAGACCAGGTTGAATGTGCCCTGTTTGACCACGGTTGCATCCAGGACGGCGGTCCAGTCCTGCACGGTCAGCGGATTGAATGGCTTTTGTCGATGCTGGGCCGACCAGTCACTGGGGGTCACGCAGGAAAATTCCCAACAGAGTCGCGAGATGGGGTATGGATAAGGATAGTCAAAAATCGTATTCACAAAGCCGCGATCGGTGGGAACGTACTTTTCAACTTTGCCCTGCCCATCGGCGTCAAGCACATATTCCTTGGGTACTTCGGGATCATTGGCCGTGAAGACATGAAAAACCGACGTGTCAATTTGTAGAAAGTTTCCCTGGGGTGAGCGGCTGTTAAAGATCTCGGTAAAAAATCGCGGGCTGACTGTATTCAATGAATCACAGCAAGGCATGCGATAGGCAACGGGCTGGCTGTTGGGAATCTCATTCAATAGATCAATACAACGATCTACGGTCCCCTTGGCTTTTTCGAAGTCGCGATCCTTTAACAGCGGGCAGGGATGGTCATAGGTATGTACGTCAATGCTCACTCCTTCTTTGATCCACTTCTGTAAATGGGAATCGTTCGGATCGACGCGGCACGTCATAATGCTCGCGCCGGCACGACCATTGATTTCTTTGAGTCGTTCCAGAATCGGTCGCAGATAGGCTTCGTATTTCTTAATGTCGCGCATGTCATCAATGGCGAGCACGCAGACGGCTTTGACATTTTTGTCGCCATACCATTGGGGGGTGATGAGCTTAGGAAATTTCTGCGAGACGTAATAGGGATCATCCTGATCGAGATAGACCAGACGGTTTCCAAAATTCGCTTTTGGTTCCGCCGCCGAGGCAAAAGGAGTAAAGCTGCCACTGACTGTCAGCAACAATAGCGCCAACGACTTTAAAACAAAGTTTGTTGAGCTACTTTCAGGGGATCGAGGAAACGAAACAGTCATCTAAATATCTCCACAGCCAAACCAGGCGAGCGCGAACAACTTCCCGGAAGTCAACATGACATCATCTCTTTTAGTCTGGCGGAAGTAATATTGCCTGTCAACTAAAGACATTCCTAATTGTATACAATTTAACCAAAAGCGATTTTCACCACCGTCAGCAACGAAAACATGTAACACTATTAATAGAATACATTAACCCAAAATGGCACTCTTTATTATTCCCAACCAGAACTGGATTCTTAGACCAATATTGTTTACAATTGTCTGAAATGGGATCAACAATAGAATCTCAGCCCTTTAGCCAGAGACAAAGAAGCGGTGCCTAATGAGTCAAACCGAGCTAGCACAGAATCAGAAGCAAGAAATTGTAGACCTGCTACGGATGGAAATCATAACAGGTCGAATTCAAGACGGTACACCGTTACGCGAAGTGAGTTTAGCCGAGCGGTTCCAGGTCAGCCGGGCGCCGATTCGAGAAGCCCTCAAACAACTGGCTCACGAGGGCATGGTGGAGTCGAAACCGAACTGTGGAGTGCGCGTGGCGCCCTCTTCTTCTGATTCGATGCAGGAGCTGGTCATCCCACTCAGGCAGACGGTCGAATCGTTTGCTTTGAAATCGATTTTTTCTGACTTGGATGAATCTGATTTCGCGGAATGGGAATCGATTCTGGATGAGATGAAAGTCGCCTGTGAAACGCATGACTATGTCCAACTCGCGGAACTGGACATCAAGTTTCATCAGTCGATTGTCGCGAAATCACCAGAACAGGGTTTGATGTCGATCTGGATCACACTCGTCTCCCGGTTGCGGCGTCACTTCCTGGAAGGATTTCAGCAGCCACACGATCCGATGAAAATTTATTATGAGCACGTCGCGATTGTGGCGATGTTTCGTACTGGAAAGCTGGAAGTTTCCATCCAGGCATTGGTTTCAAACATTGACTGAACGCGTTACTCACCTGGAAATAAAAAAGCTCCCGCAGTCTACGCCATGACCACGGGAGCTCAGAACGGAAGAGTACTTTCCATTTAGAGTGCTGACATTTGCATGTAAGCATGATCTAAGGCATGTCGCAGAGTCCATGCCTGCTGTGAAGCACAGTGCATCCTTTCAGAGTGGGTTAGTGCCTGCTTCATATTGACGCGAATTTCTTCCGGCATGTTATCCACGCTGTTCAGCATGGTTTGCATCGTTTTTTTGTATAATTTTGTTGTTTCGCCATAATGACCGTGATTATACAAATTGGCCCCGCGTGCCACTGTGTGCTTGATTTTCTCGCACGCTTCAGAGGCACTGAGTTTCTTACCATCGGGAGGCATGATCACTGTGTCGATGATGTGAATCACGCCGTTTGATGCATCGATGTCTGTTGCCAGCAACTTCGCACTATTTACTTTAGCGACACCGTTCGAAGCACTGATTTTCACCTTCTTGCCTTGTAGTGTTTTCGCTTTGCCCGCAGCCAACGCATCTTCGGAGTAAACGCGTCCTGCCACGACATGGTATTTCAGAATCGCTGCCAGCTTTTCTTTATTTTCCGGCTTCAAGAGACTGGCGACAGTACCTTCCGGAAGTTTTGCGAACGCTTCATCGGTGGGAGCAAAGACCGTAAACGGCCCTTTATTCGCAAGCACATCTGCCAGACCGGCTGCTGTTGCCGCCGCGAGGAGTGTTTTGAATTTTTCTGCTTCCAAGGCGGTGACGACGATGTTTTTATCACTGGGGAGAATCACACTGTCAATCACATGGATGATGCCGTTGGAACACTCGATGTCAACTGCTTCCACACTGGCACCGTCAACTTTGACCTTCCCGTCCTGCGTCTGAATATCGGCGCGCTGCCCATTGAGAGTCTTAGCCCCTTTTAATTTTACGACATCCTGAGAGGCGACTTTCCCCGGTACAACATGGTACGTGAGAATCGCGATGAGCTGGTCTTTGTTCTCTGGCTTCAACAAAGTTTCCACTGTACCCGCCGGCAGCTTTTTGAATGCCGCATCCGTGGGAGCGAAAACGGTGAATGGTCCTTCGCCCTTCAGGGCGTCTACGAGATCAGCGGCCCCCAATGCGGCCGCCAGTGTCTTGAAAGAACCTGCGGCGACAGCGGTATCGACAATGTCTTTTTTCTCAGCGGCATGGGTGAACGTGGCTGAAAACGAAACAGCTAATATCGTCGCGAATGCCACTGATGTCTTTAATAAGCGTTTCATCTAACGAACTCCTTCAATGAGGGGAGGTTATTAACTCAGTTTTTGAACGTTTTGAAACATGAAGTGGCCACTCAATTTTCTTTACTGTTGCAACCTTAGAATGACGGACTGCTTTGACAAGCAGACCATTTTCAAATTTCGCGAAATCAGTTTGCGCCGTATTCGCGCACTGCGATCCCGAATCTTTCGATGTGGGAATCTCAAAGACTTTAAGGGAGTTTCAGAAGAGCGCCGAAAAAAGAAAACGCTGGTTTTTACTGTTCAGAGTTTGAATCTGCAGGGACCTGCAATGATTCAATGGGCAGAATCGACAGGCCACAATCTTCCTTGCCGATGGAATACACGACGCAGAGGTTTCCATCGTGCTCATGGGCATAGGGATACGACCACTGCTTGCCTTTGGCGAAACCGGTAAAGCGGGGAGGCCCGGACTTGCCGTGACGGATCTTCCACATCCGACTCAACGTGGTTTCCCCTGGCCTGCTCACGGAAATCACCAATGCATCGCGGTTCTTCAAATTCGAAACCAGATATTCCTGTCCCGTGCTCAATTTGCCGAAGTAGGCTTTGGAACGCGGCATGGGCAAATTACTCTGCCCTGCGAGAGACCAGCTCCGGCCAAAGTCGTCGCTGGTCGCAATCCAGGCCACGCCCGCGCCGCCGCGAATAATGGCCCGCACGGTTTTCCCGTTTGCCATCACCGTGGTTTCGGCAAAGGAGGGCTTCAACTCGGGCGGAAACGGAATCAACACGGTATCCCAATGAGTAAGGTCATCTCCGTGACTGATGGCGACAACGGGCAAGCCATCTTTGTCCTGTCCGCCGGTAATCAGATTTCCGTTCTCCATGCGCACCGGTTCGTCATAAGGCCAGCAGTTCTGCATGACAATACCCTGTGACTCCCATGCATCGGTGGCTTCATTCAAAACAAACGCTTCTGCCTGCAAGCCGGGAAATCGCTTTGCCGGTTTGCCGATCCCAAACCGACTGCAGATGACCCAGAGTTTCCCCTGATGAACCAGCAATACGCCATGACTGTGGCGATCGGAGCCTTCGAAGCCCGGGCCGATTATTTCCAGATCCGACCAGGTCTTGCCGCCATCGTTCGAACGACGTCCCTGCAGTGTTTCCTCTGGACCGTTCTCATTCTTCGGACTGTTGGCCCAGTTCGCGTATAACGTTCCCTTGTAGGCGATGATGGCGGCGCCGTGCAGAAATTTATAACCGTCTTTCGTAGCACGGTGAATCGTCTGATGCGTCATTCCGGGTACGAAGGGAATTTTTTCGAAGTCAGCCGGAATCGGTGGACCGGTCCAAAGCGTCACCAGTTTCGGCACCGGTTTGACCATTCCCGGCGAGGGGATCTGTCGCCCCCCCTGCATAATCAGGTCATCAACATAATACCAGGCATCCGGTGCCAAACGTTTGCCAGACACAAGTGCGATGCCTGCGATATCCAGATTGGTACGATATGTGTGGAGTGTGCCTGTGGGCTTTTTCGGTAAAGAGAGCGTTCCCGGTTTGGACAACCAGAAATCAATTCCCGGTTGCTTCGCATCAAAGACCATCTTCAGGCGATGCCACACGGGATGGTCCGCATCGGTTGATGGCTTTACATTGCGCGAAATCACTTGCCAGGTTTTAGTGCGTCCGTCGTACTGCTGCAACGAACCATTCTGAATACACAGATTAAACTGGCTGGCATCCTGTCCCTTTGGCTCGAAGGACCAGAGATTCAACGAACGCCCTTTGCCCGGCGAAAACGCAAACGAAAGTTCAATAAGAACTCGCTGCTGTGTTTTAGAAAACTCAAACGCGAGCGCGGTCAGCCTTCCGGAATCCGAACGCACTGCTTTGAGGCACCGAGATGACTGCTTCGCGCCCAATCCCACCACCTTGACGTCGGGTTTCGAACCGGGAAGAAATGCCGTCCCGCCCTGAGGCGGTTCTCCGACGGACTCCGTTTCAAAATCACGTTGCAGGAGCAGCTTCTGCTCTGCAAATCCGGTCAGCGGGATCAGTAACCAGACGAGAATTATCAAGATCGGTTTCATCAGAGATTCCTTAGCGCGTTCATTCAATGGATGTAGACTCTCATTCTACTTAAACTCAGTTTCACAAGCAGTCCCGGGAACCATCCATTTTACTTTCTGTGCAAACGGATACAATATTGTATAGATGCAGTTTGGCGCGCGAATTCACATAGGACGTATTCGAAAAACAGAGACAATGAATCAGACACCAATGAAATCCGTAACCAGACTGCGTGCGACGCTGGAAAGTTTTGCCGCGCGTTATGCAGCAGAAAACGTACAGCAAGGCAGCGATCCCCAGAAGTTACTCAAGCGGTTTCAAAAACTGCAAACCGCATCCGAAAAAGGAGATTATCGCCGCTTTACCAATGATGACCGGGGGCTGCATCAGGCAATCATCGAACTGGCTGATGTACCGGGTTTAGCTCAGTCGTGGCAGGCCGCGTTTGAGGCACAGAATGCGTTCCGCATTAAAACGATCAAAGAATGCTGGCCCGATCTTTCGGTTTTATTTGAATCACATCGACCGCTGGTAGATGCGATTGTCGCCGGCAGTGTGGAAGAAGCGGAAGAGGAAGCGTTGACTCATCTGGATGCCATCTGGTTTCGGCTGGCTGATGCCACCCACGACCAATCTCTGCCTCGCGATCCCTTATCCCGCGCCTGTGCGTATCTGGCGTTTCATTTCCATGAATCGATTCGACTTCCGGAACTGGCAAAGCAGATCGCCGGATGCAGTCCAGGCCATCTGGCGCGTCTGTTCCGCGACACATTGGGGCTGGGATTCAGCGACTATCTGATTGAACTGCGTATACAGAAAGCAGCGAATCTGCTGCGACAATCGAATCGTCCCATCCACGAGATTGCCGCGCGGGTCGGCTATGCCGATCCTTCCCGATTTACCATTCATTTTCGCCGCCGCTTCGGACAGACGCCGAGCGAATTTCGCCGAGGGTTCGTGCGAATTGTGACCTGACTCGCTTTCTCAGAAAATCGACTATTTAGTCGCATTCAGATAAGCGAGCAGGTCGGCCATTTCCTGTTTGTTGATCTGCTTTTCAAGTCCTTCGGGCATGAAGGAGAGCTTCGAACTGATCATTTCATCAATGTCAATGCGGAGCACCGTATCCTGTGTTCCATCGGCGCGGGCGATGGTGATGCTGTTCGCATTTTCTTCTTTGATCAGTCCCGTAATCGTTCTGCCTTGCGTGGTGACGAGCAGATAGGTCACATACTGTGGCTTCACTTCCCGGTTCGGGTCGAGAATATTGAGCAGAACCGCTTCCGTGCCGCGATCCTTGATGGCTTTCAAGTCGGCACCGAGTTGCACGCCGACATTCTCCAGACGGTGGCAGGCAGAGCAGGCTCTCTTAAACACCAGCTTGCCGTTCGCGGGATCTCCCTTGAGTTTGAGCGCGGCCTGATATTCTTTGACGATATCGGAGCGCCCCGTTAATCGCTGATTATGAAACAGGGCATCGGCCCGTTTTTTGATTTTGCTGTCCGGATTGGTCTTTAACAACTGGACCCGTTCGGGGCTGATATCGCCGGGGTTAATCTTGCCTGCCTTGATCGAATCGAGCAAACTCACCATCCAGGGCTTACGGGAAAACAGAGTTTCGACCGCACTCATTCTCAGCTGCGGACTGAAGCCCGGCCAGGACTCAATGAGCAGTGCGGCAACTCGAGGATCGTTGACCAGCCCCAGCGTTGTGATGGCGCGCTGGCGGATTGGCAGAGGCTGCTGAACGGTAAGCAGTTCTTCGAAGACATCCCCGGTATCGTCAAATTTCCCAATGCTCAATGTCGGAATGGCATCCACGCGGGCTTTTACAGGCAGTTTGGCATTGGTAGCCTGCTGAATCGCGGTTTGCATCATTCCTTTGAGTAGCTTCGCCGTATGTTCGCTGGACGATTGGGCGATCACCGTTTTCGTGGTTCCCGATGCGCGAGAGAGCAAATTGCGGAATAAAATTTCGGCCAGTTTCTGATCTGCTGCCGGCAACGATTTCAGAGACGCCAGGAGATTCTTTACGTTCTCTGAATCCTTCTGCGCTCCTATCTGCACTGCCAACGAGATAAGAAATGCCTGAGCCGGTTTCTGCTTGAGTAACGTTGGATTCTTCGCCAGGAGTTCAAAGACTTCACCGGCTCCCTCGTTCAGAGAACTCTGAACGGCCATGCGCATCCATTTGTTATCCACATGGCGTGTCAGCAGATCAGCGAGTGCCTGACTGCGTGCTGAGGATTCAAAAGCGCCCAGTGAAAAAGCGGCCTGATACTGGACTTCCAGCGATGGATCACTGGCCAGTGCCAGCATCTGTTTCTGAATATTAGCTGAGTTTGCATACTGCTCTGCGATCTGCAAGGCCTGTTTTCTGACTTGAAAATTCTCGTCCTTGAGCCCTTTGAGCAGCGTCCCCTCATCGAGTGATTTTGTCCCTTGCAGCGACCAGAGTGCGGTTGCCCGGGTAATCGGCTTGCCGGATTTTCTTGCCAGTTGAATTAAATCATTGCTGACGGAGGTATCCTGACGTTCGAACAACAGACGCTGGGCAGTATCGCGAGTCCAGCCGTTATCGCTTTCCAATAACGCGACCAGTTCTTTTGAGGAAAGTGTTTCGAAATCGGGCAGTGTCGGCTGTTGGAAGCCTTTGGGAACGATGCGATAGATGCGCCCCATTTCCTGACCGCCAATCGGATCGATGTGTTTCAGAATGTCTTCCGGGATGAAGGGCGCGCCTTCGATGAGCTCGCGGTACATGTCGAGAACGTACAACGCGCCGTCGGGTCCGTTTTCAAACTGGACCGGTCGAAACCAGACATCGGTCGAGGCCAGAAATTCCGCATCCTGATCGGCACGCGGTGCGACGAGAGACAATCCGTCGGGTTTCGGCGCGGCGCGATAGACCAGATTATTGGCGGGCTCGCCCACAAAAATGTTGCCTTGAAATTCTAAAGGCCAGGCATCGCCCCGATAAACGGTGACCCCAGTGGCCGCCGTGAAGTAACCGGATGGGTTCCCTTTTTCATAATCCCCTTTCGCACTCTGGGCACGCAATCGCGTTCGCAGAATGCGCCAGGGTTCAATCTGACTGATGCGGAGCAGTTTTGTAAATTTGCCGCCGGGAGCAATGGAAACCGGGGCTGCCGGCGGTGCCAGATAGGGATTGCGGGCGATATAACGGTCATCGTACATCAGCACCTGCATGGGAACGCCGTTCGAACAAACGAAGTTGCGATTCCAGATCCCCAGGCTCATTCCATGCTGACCGCCGCCTGTAGTAAGTTCAATCGTACGGGTTTCGGGATCGAGAATGACGCCGCGCCCCCGGGTGTTGTACGTTTTTTTCTCCTTGTCGGCGGCAACAGTAATCACACCCCCATCGGTGCCTGTGGAAAAATGAATCTTGTTATCGAGTCCCCAGCGGAACGAATTGATCATGCCTTCGTCCCCTTTATCGCGTCCGAAGCCGGTCATCACGATTTCGCGGACATCGGCTTTGCGGTCGCCGTCCGTGTCTTTGCAGTAATAGACATAAGGGGGTGCGCCGACAAAGACGCCCCCTTTATAACTGATCACGGCGGTCGGCAATGTCATATCGGTCAGGAAGGGATAACTCTTGTCAAACTTACCGTCGCCGTTGGTATCTTCGAAGAGTTTGACCGAACTGTAGCCCTCTTTGTTGGCATCGTTGTACTCGGGCATTTCGATGACGTAGGCACGCCCGCGCTCATCAAAGCACATGGCGACCGGATCACGGACCAATGGTTCCGACGCAACGAGTTCGATCTGAAAATCATCGTGCAGTTTGAACGACTTCAGTGCTTCGGCCGGCGTCCGTGGCAAGATGCGGGGCATCTCGGACGAATAATCGACCTTGGGTTTCGCATCTTCCGTTTTATCAGCTGAAATTGCACTCACTGTCAGACTGATCAGGAATACTGAAAAAACAGCAGTGAGTATGATCGTCCATCGAAGCGGTTTCAAAGAGGAGTACAGCGGCATGAAAGGGTCCTGTTGAGGTCTCAGGTGGGATTGATAAAGGGCGATTTGGCACGCCGGAATAAATTAATTTAATTTATTATAGAGATCGATTGAGGGGAGAATGAAGCACGAGAGGGGAAAAGTGATCGAAAAAAGCGAAATCGGCGACGCATCAGTGCTGATTGATTTCATCTGCCTTAGGCGGCCCCGAATATAATTCGGGGTTGTTGCAAACAACAGGAGGTCACAATACCATCGTTTGAGAAAGGTATTTCTGATGGACATGGACTTTGACTCGGCGCCTTCATGTTATTGCAAGCTGGCACTGGAACATCCTGCTCGCTGCGCTCGGCCCGAATGCAATTCGGGCTTACCCATGAATCGCCATTAAGAGGGGACGAGATACCAAGTCCCGTTTTTATGACTGACAGTAACAACCAGGCTGAACAGGATTGGTTCTGCCCTCTTATTGATCATCAATAAAAATTAAGAAACACTAACTAGTCACAGAGGTTGTGGCAGACTTGGAAACTCACCATACCAATTAAGTTTCCAGACGCTCGCGAAACGCCGACTGCAAATACGATGACATACTCCCGATACTCAGAGCCATCATACACCTTTGGTTTGGCATGTATCTGAACGTAGTAGAGATGATTTTCGAGCACAGCAGCGCGGAGAGAGGCATGACATCCCCTAGACTGCTCGTCGCGCAGTCTCCATTCTGGGTCGTTGATGTTGTCATCCAGTTCATATTGATCCTTTTCATCTTTTGCGAAGAGGCATTGCTCCTGGGGGTCAGAATGGATCTCGTCATTTTTCGTGCGAGGATGGTAGCCGGGGAATGGGATATTGACCACATCAAGTGATTTAATGTGCTCACTCTCAAAGCATGACGCTCGCAGCAGCTCAAGAACACGTCGTGCTGTAGGGAGTCTGGTCTGTACCGGAGTTGTAACTGCTAGAAAAGGGGAAACGCTGGGAGTAATTGCACCATACCATACCTCTATCTCAGGTAAGCTTTTCAGAAATTTGACATCATCTCCAGATTCATCCACCTTTTCGCAATCGTCTGTAAAGACTGCGATACCAGAGCGAAGAACGAGGGGCTGATCCAGCGGATAAGTATCAACATCAGATCCGAAATGGAAGAGAGTTTCGTCTTGTGACATTTTTTCTATCTTTAGCGAGGTATATTTACTTGAGAATAAAAAGGTCCCGTTAACCTAAGAGATCTGTCTCCTTTTTCTATCCTCATAATATAAAGTAGACCGGCATAGTTCTGTCCCTGGCACCGATTAATAATTCCCTGAATGCATTCAGGAACTGCTTCACAGGGCTTGTTGCCAGATTCTGAAATTCATTATCAATCAGGGAAATGATAGAGTTCAATTTCTCAGGTTCGATTACTTCTTCCTCATAATCATCGATTATGCATCCACATAAGCTGTTGATTTTCCGAAATACTCCCAACTCCCAGATTGAATAGAATGCAGCATCGTCATTCAAAGAAATAATATCAACTAGAATTGGATGCTGGATAAACCAGGCATTCAATTGTAATTGTGCCTCTTTATTCCTTGGGGATAAAATTCCGCGGCGATAATAATGTGGTAACTGCATTTAAGAATTCCCTAAAGAAAAGAGGCTGGGCTCATCACTCACAGAGTCCTGCCCTTTTTAAACCTTTTTCTATCACGCTTTTACTGATCAGTCGCATGTTTATATGAGTGGTGTCAATCCAGGGGGGAGATCATCATAGTTTTGCTTTTCGTACCCATCAGGATAAACAGCTTCAAGCAACTCATTAATGACATCATCATAGGTTTGATAAGGAACTCGTGCGTGATGAATTCCTTCTGGATAATTGTCATATGAGAAATGAGGATTTTGCGACAGTGTCCATTTAAAATGCACTTCCGAAGTATTCTCGGTACAATAATAGACACATAGAAAATCGTCGAATGACTCGTTTAGACTCCAGTCATCGATATCTACCAACTCCCAGAACTCTGGAACCCTGGACTCATCAGCAAACAGAGTACTCGCCCCACGAGGCCGATCTCTCAAGAAAACTAAAACATATATCGCGCTGCCCCAAAAAGAAACGTCTTCAATCTTCCCCAGGTATTTGTCATGCAACCATAAGCGTAACCCACCCAATCGGCGGGATGAATTCTTGTGTTTTGCCAAGTCTTCCAAATCCAATTCGTATTCAACTGCAAATACTGACGGATTTCCAATAATAGTTCTCATTCACTTTACCTTGCAGAGAAAAGCTACAAAGGGGCGTGCCGTTTACTCCGTTAATCGTTTCAACTCAGCCTGCAGCATTTTGATGGTTTGCTTTCGTTTGGGGTTGTCGATTTCGTTGTCGAATTTATAAGGATCGTTCTGGACATCGTACAGCTCGTCCATCCCTTCCAGCTCGTTAAATTGAATGTACTTCCAGCGCGGCGTGCGGACGGCTTTGTAGCCCATCTTAACTAGACGGGGAAACACGGTATCGCTGTTGTATTCAATCAGAAACGACTGCCGCCAGTCTGTCGGATGTTCTCCCTTTAATAACGGAACCAGGCTGACGCCATCCAGCTTGCGGTCGGCTTTGACGTGTGCCAGATCCAGAATGGTCGGCGCGAGATCAACGCTGACGGCGAATTCATCAATCAGCGTGCCCGCTTTGACAAGTGGGGGATAACGCACCAGCAGCGGTACACGAATGCCTTCTTCATAAGGGAGACGCCGTTCGACACTCAAACCATGCTCGCCGTACCAGTAGCCGTGATCGCTGGTAAAGACAAACACGGTGTTGTCGAGCTGGTTTTGCTGTTCCAACAGGTCACATAACTGGCCCACTCCTTCGTCGATGCCGGCCAGCATTCGCAGGCGATCCCGAATGACTTCGTCGCTGGTGCCTGTTTGCTGACTGAGAGGAGGCAGTCCGGGAACGGTGCGTTTGAGTGCGCGTTTGCCTTCCAGAGAATCGACGACATTCAATCGACGCGGGATGGCATCGTTCGTGTATAAGTTCTCATGCCGTTTGGCGGGCATGAACTTCGCTGCAGAGGGGTCGGTGATGCTGCCATCGTCGCGCTGGGTCAATTCCGGGTGCAGCGCCTTGTGGGCGATATAGAGGCAGAAAGGTTTGTCCCTTTTCTGTTTCACGAATTCATTGACTTTCCGGTTGAGGACATCGGTCGTATGTCCCTGCTGCGGGATGCGCTCGCCATTGATATTCAAGACCGGATCAAAGGAGGTCCCCTGCCCTTTCATGCTGACCCAGTAATCGAAACCGGGACGGGCGGTATCGTCGTTGCCCATATGCCACTTGCCGACATAGCCGGTTTCGTAACCGGCGCGCTGCAGATCCTGCGGGAACGTCTTCAGTGTATGACTGTGTTGGCTGCGATTGATGTTATCAAAGATGCCGTGATTGTGAGTATACAGGCCAGTGAGCAGGCAGGCCCGGACGGGAGAACAGAGAGGTGTTGAGCAAAACGCATTGCGAAAGCGCGCCCCTTCCCGGGCGATGCGATCGATGTGGGGCGTGCGGACAAAAGGATGTCCCATGCAGCCCAGTTCATCCCAGCGGAGATCATCGACCAGCACAACCACGATATTGGGTCGCTGTGTTTTCTCGTTCGCGAAGGACAAACTCAACGGTGTGAAAGAAATCAGACAAAACCAGACCAGCGTCTGCATCACGATGAAGCGGGGAAAAGAATTCACGAAAACTGCTCCTGGTTGTTGAATGAAGTTTCAAGTCTGAGCACGCTGACGAAATTGAAGAAGCTTCACTGTACCAGACTGCCCGGCTGAATCAAGTAAGAGTGACAACAGACATCCCCCATTCACTTCTCTCTCTGCACCGGTGCCCGATTTTCATTCAGGACGCACAGCAGGCCATCGAGTAGAATGTCTGAGCCGGGATGACGCCTTTTTTCAAAAGAGCGAGTGCACAATTTCGTTGCAATCAAGAGTTAAACCGAGGAGTTCAATTCTGATGAGGTTACTGATGCTGATTCTGTTCCGTTTTATTTATTTTCTCAGCGATGCTTTGCGAGAGGTTGATCTTCACGAACGGCGTGATTCAGTCAAGCGCCATCAGTTGCTCAAACGCGACGAACAGATGCTGAATCAGCACCGACCAAGTGCCGATATGCGTTCGAAGTGTGTCGAACGACATAACTTTGACAGTGAAGGTCCAACATGTATGCAAACTGACCAGATACTGAACTGCGTCAAACCAGAGGGTTTTATAGTGATAACATCATCAGGTGAAAAAGGAATCAACTGAAGAAAGTGTTTTCTCGCGCGCGACGCATAAGAGGCGTAGCTTAGAAAACATCACGGCTGTGTCAAGAACTGAAAATTATTCACAAATAAACAATGAGATTCAGGAAAGAAGAGAGGTGTTATATGGTATCAGGTATTTCTGAATGATTCATAGCACTTGAATCAGTTGAAACGGAGTTCACTCCCCTTGTGAACAGTTACTTTTTGTACCCTGTCTGTTTCAATAAATCCAAACTCTTAAGAAAAAATTAATCGAGTTTGCATTAGTTATTCCTGATCTGTTTTGTGTAGAATAAATGATACGAGGCCAGATCATAATCTTTGTTATAGTCTGGTGTTCGGTCATATCTGATTACTCAAGGAACGACTGAGGGAGTTATTGCATGTCAGGAAAACAGGTCAGTTGCCCGGGTGGACTTACGCGGCACTGGAAGTTGTATGGAAGTTGTGCTGTCGTTTTAACGTTTCTCATTTTTTCAAGCCTGCCCGATTCTGAAGCGGCACCGCGCAGAAGAGCAGCGAAAAAAGCGGCACCGAAAAAAGAAGAGCCCTTGCCTCCCCGGTTCATGGTGAAATCCAAACCGGTCAGCCCCATCAAACTTGCGACGGCACTCAAATCAGCCGAAAAAATCGATAAACTGGTCGAAGCCAATTATTCCAAATACAAAGTCAAACCCAACCCGCTGGCGACCGACGAACAATTCCTGCGTCGCGTCTATCTCGATATCACAGGAACGATTCCCACCTATCGGGAAACGCGTTACTTCCTGGCATCGCGTCATCCAGATAAACGCAAGCGTTTGATTGACCGTTTGCTCGACAGCGATGGTTATGCCAGCCACAACTTCAACTACTGGGCTGATGTCTTTCGTTACACGGATCGCCTGAATAACAATGTGGACGGTTCCCCTTATCGACAGTGGATTAAACAGTCTCTGGCTGAAAATAAGCCGTGGGACAAAATGGTCGAAGAGATGATCACCGCCGAAGGACTGATCTGGGAAAACCCTGCCACCGGATATCTGCAACGCGATTCCGGCATGCCACTGGATAATATGAACAACACCGTGCGGATCTTCCTGGGAACTCGGATTGGCTGTGCTCAGTGCCACGATCATCCGTTCGATCGCTGGAAGCAAAAAGAATTCTACCAGATGGCAGCGTTTACATTCGGTTCCTCAACCCGCGCCAGTGGTCGTGACAAACGCTTCTATACCGGCGAAGACCCGAACCGACGTCTGCGAAAAGAATATCAGGAAATGGGTCAGGAAGAAAAAGACCGACGCCGCAATCAGGGGCGATTCAACCGGATGATCCGGGTGAATATGATGGTCGTCAACGATCAGGCAAATCGCAAGATTCGGCTGCCTCATGACTATGCCTATACCGATGCGAAACCGAAATCGGTCGTGGAACCGAAAACAATTTTCGGGAAACCGGCTGATATCAAAAAAGGGGAAGCTCCCCGCCAGGCATTTGCCCGCTGGATGGTCTCCAAAGACAATCCCCGGTTTGCTTTGACGATTTCCAATCGACTCTGGAAACAGGTCTTCGGGCGTGGTCAAATTGAACCAGTCGATGACATGATGGATCATACTGTCGCGGAAAACCCTGAATTAATGAAGTATCTCGAATCCGAGATGAAACGTCTCAATTTCGATATGAAGGAATATTTGCGAATTCTGTATAATACGAAAACCTATCAGCGAGAAGCATCCACAACCGATGTTTCTTTAAGCGAACAGTATCATTTTCCAGGTCCGGTACTGCGTCGGATGACGGCAGAGCAAGCCTGGGATTCGTTTTTAACCCTGGCTGTGGTTGATCCGGATGAATATCGGGAATTGCCTTCAGATCTCAAGTCGGAAATTATCGCAGTCGACTTGAATACGGCGACCGCTGAAGAAGTTCTGGAAGCAGATGTAAAGAAGCGGGCAGAGATCGACAAAACGCGTTACAAACGGGAAAAGAAATATAAGTACAAAGGCCAGTTGCTGGCGCGTGCTTCGGAACTTCCTTCCCCGGTCTCTCCTAGCCACTTCCTGCGAACGTTTGGTCAATCGGATCGTGAGCTGATCTCTGCTTCTTCTGATTCCGGTTCGGTGCCACAAATCCTGTTTATGTTCAACGGACCAGTGACACACATGATGCTGGAAAAAGGCTCGACGATTTACAACAACGTGATCGAACAGAAAACGATTAAGGACGGCGTTGATGTCATTTTCATGACGATTTTAAGTCGGCGTCCCGATAGCGAAGAATCCAAAATTGCCATGGATGAAATCGAAAAGAACGGACCGGCCGGTTACGGAAACGTGATCTGGTCTCTCGTAAATACACGCGAGTTCCTGTTCATTCAATAGTTTGCAAAACCTGAAGTCCCGGCAAACCAGCCGGGACCTTATTTAATTACAATGAATTCCATTTCAATATAAAAGGCACAGTAAATGCGAGATCTCCTTTCAAAACTCGACGGAGTGGGTCGGCGACAGTTTCTTGAATATGCCGCGAAATCAGCGTTGGGAGTCAGTGTGCTTCCGACCTTCAACCAAATGGTAGAAGCGGCGCCTACGAAAGCCAAAGGTGGCAAAGCCAAACGGCTGATCTACCTGTATATGGCCGGTGCAATGTCACACCTGGATACGTTTGACCTGAAGCCGGGCCATAAAAATCAGGGGGAAACCAAGGCCATCAAAACCAGTGTGCCTGGTGCGAAAATCAGTGAATTCCTGCCGACACTGGCAGAAGAATTCGACAAGATGGCGGTGATCAACTCCATGTATACAGAAACCGGCGCTCATGGCCCGGGTGAATACATGATGCGAACCAGCTATAAGAAAATCGCAACCACCCGTCATCCATCTATGGGCCCCTGGATTCAACGTTTCAAAGGACGTCAGAATCAAAACCTGCCCGACACCGTTCTTATTAGTGCGCCCGCCCGACACCCGAGTGCCGGATTCCTGGATCCTTCTTTCAGTCCGCTGCCGATTGGCGACCCCAATCGCGGTCTGGAGAATACCAAGTCTCCCGCTTACATGTCTGACACGTCATTCGAAAAGCGAATTGATCTGATCAATAAATTTGATCGAAAGTTTCAGAACAAATTCAAGACGAAAGATGTCCTGGCTTACACGGACTTCTATTCACAAGCCACCAGCCTGCTCTCCAGTGAAGAGCTTAAAGCTTTTGACTTGAATGAAGAGAAACCGGAAGACCGCGATAAGTATGGTCGAAACTCCTTCGGCCAGGGTTGTATGCTGGCACGCCGTCTGGTGGAGAATGATGTGCGCTGCGTGGAAGTCACGTTTGGCGGCTGGGATATGCATCGTGATATTTATGAAGATCGCACCCTTCCCACACGGGCAGGAATCCTGGATAAGGCATTAGGCAATCTGCTGAAAGACTTAGCGGCGCTGGGCCTATTGGATGAGACACTTGTCGTCCTCACGACCGAATTCGGTCGTACTCCTGTGATCAACCAGAACGCAGGCCGAGACCATCACCCCGGTGTCTTCTCTGCCGCCTTAATGGGTGGCGGAATTAAAGGAGGCCAGTTCTATGGTAAATCTGATGAGGGTGGTCAGAGTGTTGATGAAAACGGCGTCTTACCTGCCGACTTCAATGCGACGATTGCGACGGCACTCAACCTGCCACTCGATAAAGAAATCTTCTCACCCGACGGTCGCCCCTTCAAAGTAGCCCACGATGGAGAAGCTGTCACCAAGCTGTTGTAAGAACGGTTGAGACTTCACAAAATTCAAAACGGCTTCCAGAGAGGAAGCCGTTTTTTTTGTAGCATCTTCAGCACAAAATAATTTCGGCGATATTTTCGAAATAACGTTAAAATAGTAGCTTCTCAGAATTTTCCAGTTTATGATCGAGGTGTTGGCTCCCCCTGAAATGAGTCCTGCCGAACTGACCAGACAACTTCGAACAGTTGAGTCAAAGTCAGAATCATTGTCTGTTTGTAACAAAAGTTGCCCTCCTGTAGTTCCTCAAAACTGCAACTTGAGAAAGTTCATTCCGATGAAGAAAGTTAGACTGCGTTCTGTATTGTTTCAAATACTGATGAGTCTTGTTGTGTACTGCTCCATCGCCCGGGCAGACGAGGACTGGCTTCAATTGAAAGGGAACGGACAGCGATCCGGAAACGTAGCATCGATATCACTTCAGCCACCGTTGTCACTGGCAGCAGCAATTCCCCTGACAGACGGTATCTATACTTCTCCCGTCATCAGCGACGGAAAAATCTTCGTCGTGGATGGATCGGGAGTGATCTTCGCAATTGACGGGAAAACAAACCAGGTTCTCTGGAAGTTTGCTACGAAAGGCGGCGCTGGAAACTGCAGCAATGTCGCTTCACCGGCGATCATTGATCAGTATCTGCATGTCGGGACGACCGCCGGTTACTATTATGTGCTCTCACTCAAAGACGGCTCGGTAGTCAAAGAAATTGATTGCCGCGAGCCCATTTTTTCGGCTCCCGCTGTTAATAATAACCGCGTCTACTTTGCGACTCTCGGGGCTCAGGTATATGCAGTGGAGCCGAACGGCGAAGTTGCCTGGACGTGGGACTTTGTGAAAGAAGTCGTCGAGTTCGATGGCAACCGCTGGAGCGGCGCAGACTGGTTGGCTCACCGCAAAGATCGAGTGACGTGGCGAGACCATTTTGTCTGCTCGCGTGATATCTGCCTGGCGGGGAACAACATCGTCATTCCTGCTGGAGGCCGCACTGTATTCTTGGAGGATGCCGGTAAGGAACCCCGACTAAGTGCGGTGGGAGAGATCCCGAAATATGCCGGCTCAGAATATCCGGCAACATTCGGCCAGAGTGCTGATGACGCGGGCAATGTCTATGTACAATGGCATCGTCGGGATAACGCCGGTCGCGTGGAAGTGATGCGGCTGGAAGGCGATCAAATTAAAGCAGACTACGTTAAAGGAACTCAAACATCGATCCGGGATCCGGGGTTGCTCAGTTTCGCCTCGGTCAGTATTCGTGGGAACGATGTCTATCGGGTCCGCCCCGAAGCCGGACTCGGATTATGTCGGCACGCGATGGGAGAAGAGAAGACAGAAGTGCTCTGTGAAGCGGCTTCGGTATGTCCGCCGATAATAACGCGTGATCATGCGATTTACGGCAGCCTCGATGGGAAGCTCTATGTCGTCCCCCTGACGGGAGGCAAGCCAACCACGTTCAAGACGGCCTTCGATGCAGCGATTACGGCGCCGGTCGCGATTGCCAACGGTAAGATTTATGTCCCGTGCGAGGATGGTTATCTTTATGTTTTGAATGCAGACGGCACGGTTCCCAAACCTGCAGTCGCTTTGCCGGAACGGGATTTAGAGATCTGGAAAATTCGCAGCCCACTCACGGGTCCTCTGGCGGATGCGAAATACGACTGGTATACCAACTACGGTGACTTCGGTGGGACCAATGCGAATGCCCAGGGACTGAAGCCCCCGTTGCGAATGCGCTGGGCACGCCGACTGGAGGGGACTGTGAAACATCTGCCCGTCTGTGGCGGCGGCCGACTCTATACTCATACCGCGGAAGGACAGATTATCGCGGTCGAGCAGGACACGGGGCGACTGTTATGGAGACGTTATTGGCCTGATGTGTATCTGTCATTCACCTCGCCACTTTATATCAACGGGAAACTTCTAATTCCACAAGCGGGCATCAAAAAGTCGCGCATGCGATGTCTAGATGCTGCCACTGGAAAATTGCTCTGGGAGGCACCATTTACCGGATCGCCCAGTTGGAGCCGTCAGTTTCCCCCGGTTGTACATGGTAATATCGCGATCTATGCTTCCGGTTCCGGCGAGTATGCTGCCCAGGGAACCGAAAAAGCATTCACGTTTGGCGGCAAACCCGCGGTCAAACCAGATGGACGTGAAGTGATGAGCTGGATTTATTCGAATGACAATCCTTATTACCCGAAAGATCACCGTCCTCGAATCTGGGCCTGGGATCTGGATACGGGCAAAGTTGTCTGGGAAAAGGATTTTTCTGAGTATGGACGCGGCGGAAACGATTGTGGCATCGCCATTCTGGATGGCAAACTGTATTACTCGACCTTTTTTGGATACGCCAGCAGCCAGCGCAGGCGGCGTGGATTGCCCGTCGAGAATAATGGCATTACCGCCTGCCTCGATCCCAAAACAGGTAAGGTCGTCTGGCTGACAAACAAGTATTACGTTACCTCCAAATGTACGTTGAGTGCCCGTGATGGCCGGATTTATATTGGCGGTTACAACCGTGCGAATGAAAATACTCAGGACCGATTTGTCTGGTGTCTGGATGCGAAGGACGGATCGTTAGTCTGGCAATCCGATGCCGTCACGTCGGCCCTGAATGTGGTGACCGTCGGTAAAGATTTCATCTTTTCCAATGCATTACGAGGAAAAGGCAACGTGTTCGATCATCAGACAGGCAAGGTCGTCAGCAGTATCGGCCACAACTATGCCTGCTGTCGGTTTACGCTCTCTGAGCCTTACGTTCTTGGAGCGAATATGGATATGATTGATCTGTCTGACAACGGCAAACTGGTTTCTACAGGGCCCGCCATTGATTCTCGGGAGTGTCTAGGAGCGGTTGTTTCAAATGGACGAATTTTTTACACATCCCAAGCCAGTGGTTTTGTAGTCTCCCAGACGTTTGGAGAGGATTCCAAGAAATTGCCCGCTATCTGGGAAAGGCCTTGATGTATACGATCTTACTTCGAGGAACTTCCGTAGACGGATGAAGAATGCATGAATTTATGATTCCTGCAACCAAAAGAAAAAGTGCTAAATCGTTTGCACTCCCGATTCACTCACATTAAAATTCACCGATACGTTAGTACTAACGTATCCCCTGCACCTGCAGGATTTTTTGTCAAGCATTGGAAATTAAGGAGAAATACATGAAAAGACTGCTTACACTCTCAGTCGCGTTAATGTTCGTAGCAGCCAGTTCGCTCAGTTCTGCAGCAGAATTGAAATCTGGTATCGAAGTAGGCGGAAGACCCGGCGCATATACAGTCAATGATTGTACGGGCCCTAACGCTGGTAAGTCACTCTGCTATCGTTGCAGCTATGGTGGTCGTCCTGTAGTTAACATCTTCGCTCGCGAAATGAATGGTGATGTTCAGGATCTGATCGCACAGATCGATGCCAAAGTTGGCGCAAACCGAGATCAGAAAATGGCAGCGTTTGTCGTTCATCTGACTGACGATGCTGACAAATCCAGCTCACAGCTCAAGAAGATTGCTAACAGCAAGAAAATCAAGAACACACCTTTGACAAACTTCGAAGGTGAAGCTGGTCCCTCTGCTTACAAAATTTCCAAAGACGCTGACGTCACCGTTTTGATGTGGGTCGGAGGAAAAGTGAAAGTCAATCACGCTTTGAAGAAGAGTGATCTGTCTAAAGACAAGATCAACAAAATCGTTAAAGATACTTCCAAAATCTTGAACTAACGATTTGAGACGATCATTTATCAAATGAGTAGACCCCGCTTTCCTGAACCGGTTAGCGGGGTTTCTACTTCCTGCCTCGTTAAACCAATACGAATCTTCACATTTCGTAAAGGGGTTTCAATGTATCTCATTGCAAGGTCCGTTCGATTATTCCTGCCTCTGACAACTCTCTGCCTACTTTGCCTGTTGATGGGCCCACAGCGTGCAGACGCCGGTCAATCCAACAGCCTGATGGATATTTCCGCAGACGGCAAACTGCTTGCCTGTTCGAACCGTGACAGTGGCACAATCACGATAGTCGATCTGGTATCCCATAAAAAACAGAGCGAAATCAAAGTTGGAAAACACCCGGAAGGCGTAACATTTCTGGGAAACAGCCACCAACTGGCAACCGCCGTCTACGACGAAGACATTGTTATTTTTCTTGACGCGGATACTGGCAAAATCACGGGACAGACAGAAGTCTTTGATGAACCGTACGGCATTGTCTCTACAAGTGATGGTTCAAAGGTTTTCGTAACCCTCGATTATCCGGGACGGATTGTGGAAATCGATACGCAAACATACAAAATCGATCGGGAATTTTCTTCGGGAAGCCATCTGCGTGGCATTGCAATTTCTAACGACGATCAAAGCCTGTTCACAACCGAATACTACACCGCCCTGGTTCGGCAGATTGATGTCGCCAGTGGTAAAACTACCGACGAGTGGCCCGGAGGAAGCACGGACAATCTTTCGCGTCAGATCACCCTGCACCCCCGTCGCGCTAAAGCATACCTGCCTCATATTCGCTCCCGCATTACCGTAGCCCATGGTGCTGGTTCGATCTTCCCGATTGTTTCGATTGTTGATACAAAACCAGGTGAAGGAAAACGCCGACGAAAAATCCCCATGGATTCCTTTCGGGGAGCCCGTGTGACTTGTAACCCGTGGGACACCGCAATTACCCCTGATGGAAAAACGTTCTTTGTGGTATTCGCCGGGACTGATGAGCTCTACGTCTGTAACGTTATCGATGATGATTACCGCGAATTGACGTTTCGTTCTTCACTCAGACTGGGACATAATCCCCGCGCGGTCCGAGTCGCTCCCGATGGAAACACGTTTTACGTTTACAATGCATTGGACTTCAATGTCGTCGCTTATGACACAGATAGTCTGCGTCCTCGGGCGATCATTGATGTAACAGAGAACCCACTGGATGAAGAAATCCTTCTGGGAAAACGCCTGTTCTACACGGCACTCCAACCTATGACGAGCCGTTTGTGGATTTCCTGCGCAAGCTGTCATCCCGATGGGCAATCTGATGGAAGAACCTGGCATAATCCGGAAGGCTTAAGAAACACCCAATCTCTAGCTGGTATGGCCTGGACGCATCCGATTCACTGGTCTGCAGACCGCGATGAAGTGCAGGACTTCGAGCATACGATCCGCGGTCCTTTGATGCAGGGTAGCGGGCTGGTCAGAGGGAAAATCAATCCTTCTCTGGATGCGCCCAACAAAGGTTTATCGCGGGCACTGGATGCGATGGCCGCTTATTCCAATACACATGAATTCACGCTAAGCCCTTATGCTAAAAAGGGACTCAGCCCGGCTGCCAAACGGGGTCGCGAACTCTTCTTTTCCAAACAAACAAAATGTGCCTCATGCCATAGCGGTCCTTTCCTAACAGACTCAGTTCCCAGCGCGAAAATTGTTCGGCATGACGTGGGTACCTCTGTTGATAACCCAGGTGAAAAGATGGGACCTGCTTATGATACGCCGACATTGCTGGGAATCTACCGGACGGCTCCCTACCTGCATCACGGCAAAGCAAACACACTCGAAGAAGTATTCACCATCTATAATCACGACGATCAACATGGAAACACAAGCCAGCTTTCAAAACAGGAACTCGCCGACCTCATCGAATTTCTGAAAGCACTTCCCTATGAAGATCCAGTCCCCCAGGCAAAAGCGGCTGGAATGGTTAAAGTGTCGAAGTAATCAACCAACACGTGTTTCCCCAAAAGACGACTTCCAGAAAGACTTTACTTATGTCAGCAAAATCGCTCTGTTTTGTATGCTGTTTAATACTGCTGCACGGCTGCAATCAAAACACACCTGCCCCCACGACTTCACCTGAAACAGAAGCGGCTCCAGAGACTGCTCCGGCAACGGTCGAGAAAAAGGAACCTGCCATTCCCGGCGCAAAAACATTTGAAAAAGATGGCGTCACGGCAGAAATTGCCAACTGGGAAGAAGCACAGGAATTCATCAAAAAGCAAAAGGGGAAAATTGTCGTCGTTGATTTGTGGTCGACCTGGTGTGAACCTTGTCTACGAGAATTCCCTCAGCTGGTCGCGTTACAAAAGAAGTATCCGGAAAAAGTGGTCTGCGTCTCATTCAATCTGAACTATATCGGGAGTAAAGACTCTCCCCCCGAGTCGAACAGTGAAGAACTCATGGAATTCTATTCCAAACAGAAAGCAGATATCATCAACCTCATTTCCAGTACGCCCGATGAAGAGCTGTATGAAAGTCTGAATCTGGCAGCGATCCCGGCAGCCTATGTCTACGGTCCTGATGGAAAGCTGAAAAAACGATTCGACAATGAAAAGCAGGAATACGGAGAAGAAGGTTTTACGTACGAGAAACATATCGTACCTACGATTGATAAAATGCTTAAGTCGACTCCAAAACCAGAAAAGTAACCGCCCGGCGAGACTTGCTTAAGCAAACGTGATATAGATCGAAGACATGATCCCCGCCAGCAATAACGCAATCAGCCGCGGGTCGGTCACCCCCGATAGTTTGCGAAAAACAATCTCTTTCAAGGGATGTTTCCAGCACATCATTTCGATCTGATCAGCAGTTGGCGGTGGTGTCAGCAGGCTGATGACGACAAAGACGACCGAACAAATCACAAACAACCACCAAGCCTGAAGCATGAAGGGAATCCCCAAATCGTTGGTGATTATTCCAAAACCAAAGTCTAACACGAATGTCAGCCCGCCTAAGATTGAACCAACGATTAACGTGATCAGCGACGCTTTTGCCGTCCCCCGTTTCCAGAGCACACCCCAGATAAACACCACCGTAATGGGAGGAGCCAGGCAGGCAATCATACTGTTTAATCCCGAAAAGATGCTCTCGAATTTACTCCCCATCGTTGACCAGCCAATCGCCAGAATCATCACGACCACTGCTGTAATTCGCCCCACCACCACCAGCCGCGCATCACTGGTTTCCGGTTTCAGTTTTTTCACAACGTCAATACTGATTAACGTCGCCGTACTATTCAAAGCACCGGCAATCGTACTCATCAGCGCCGCCAGCAAGCCGGCTGCAATCATGCCTTTCAGGCCTTCAGGGATCAGTTGACTGATTAAAACAGGGAGCGCGCTATTCGGATTATCTCCAATTTGATCTCGAAATAGCACATAGGCAAGGACTCCCGGAAAGACCATAATCAATAACGGCAGGACTTTGATGAATCCTGCAAATAACGGCCCAACCTGGGCGTCTTTTTCGGTCTCACCTCCCAGAACTCGCTGCACGATGGTCTGGTCGGCACACCAGTACCAGATTCCCAGCACCGGATACCCCAGAACGAAAGCAAACCAGGAAAATCCCCCGCTCTCATGCAACATGCTCATGTGCTTTTCCGGAAGTGCGGCCCGGAGCTTTGTAAAGGAATCGATCCCCTGCTCATTCAATGCTCCCGCTGCAAACCAGGTGATGGCAAACGAGCCAATGATTAGCAGCACCGTCTGAATCGATTCCGTAATCACAACCGCCTTCAATCCCCCCATCACTGTATATAAGGTGGTAATGGCAGAAATCACAATTACCGAAGTGAAAACATCAATTCCGAAGAACTCATGCATGATGGTAGAGCCGGCATACAGCGTCATGCCGATATGAATAAACAACGCCGCGACGACCCCCATAATCGCTAATACAATCCGAGACCCCGCGCTAAAACGCTGTTCCAGAAAATCAGGCAGCGTTACGACACCACTGCGATGATAAATCGGCGCAAAAACCAGACCAAGAATAATCAGTGTGAACGCTGCCAGGCATTCGAAGTTCCCCACAACTAAGCCCACTCGATATCCATCCGCAGCGAGACCAATCAAGTGTACGGTCGAGATATTGGTTGCAAACAAAGACAACCCAATCGTAGGCCATTTAAGAGAACGCCCCGCGAGGAAATAGCTGTCGACCGTCTGCTTTTGCTTACGACTGACGTACAGCCCCATCCCGGTGATCAAAATCAGATACGCCAGAATGATTGCAGAATCGAGTAAGGAAATATTCAGTTGAGTGGCAGCCAGCAGGAATGGCCCGTTCATAGATGTTCAATCAAGTCAGAGATTCGGTAGGAGAAGTTTCCAGGGCATTGTCCACATCATGCGGCAATTCAGAAACGTCAAGAGGAGACAGCCCACGCTGCAGAGCCATTTGATTGAATTGCTTAATCAATTGACAACCGACGGGAATTCCGGTTTTCATTCGCTCCACGCGCGTCACCTCTTCCGGCTCACCCGGATAATAGACTTGCCCGCCCTCGTGAAGCGGCTGTAACGCACCCCAGCGCTGAATGATCTCGACTATCCGTTCCTGGAATGATTCGACTGATGTGAAACGGCTGATATCGATTGCCCCGACCATGCCTCCCAGCAATCGTCTCTCTGAAAGATCGCCGTACATTTTAGGGATATCAGGACCAATCGGGGCCCCTCCGAGTAACGCGCACAATACATCAATCATCAAGCCCAGCCCCGAGCCTTTGAAACCACCAAACGGAAATAAGGCAACGACTTCATTCGGATCAGTGGTCCCCTGCCCATTCGCATCCAATGCCCAGTCCCCCGGAATCGAAACCCCTTCGGTCGCCGCATTGGCAATCGTATTCCAGGGAGTAATGCTCGTCGCCATATCCAGACAAAGCGACTTCCCGTGCTTTCCCGGTGCGGTAATGCAAATCGGATTCGTTCCACAAAACGGTTCTCGTGCTCCGTGTGGTGTGACCATTGGATCAACGTGCGTAAAAGCAAAACCGATCATGCCCGCCTGAGCCATCCTTAACCCATAATAAGCCAGTGCACCACAGTGCGAAGAGTTACAGATCGAAACCCAGCCCGCACCGGAATCGTGTGCCAGTTCAATCGCATGATCCGCCGCCTTGACCATCGCCAGTTGACCGAGTCCGTGATCCCCGTCAACGCGGCCCGCAGCCGTCCCCAGTTGTTCCCACCGCATTTCAGGTCGGGCACTGATGCTTTGCTGACGAATACGCTCCAGATAATGTGGCAAGCGAGCCACGCCATGCGAGTCAATGCCGCGCAGGTTTGATTCAACCAGAGAGTCAGCAACCAGCTCTGCATCTTCTTGTCTTAGATCGGCATGAGTGAGTAGCTGAAAACAGAACTCCCGCAGGTCATCGGCTTCGATCAAAGCACTCTTCACTTGAATTTGTGGCAAAAGGCACCTCTAGTAAATCTTCTTATTAACAGAAAATAATCAGGCAAACAGGTCATACATCACTTCGCCATGCACGTCCGTTAATCGGAAATCACGGCCGGCAAACTGATAAGTTAACTTTTTATGATCAAGCCCGAGTAAATGTAAAATGCTGGCGTGCAGGTCATGGATGTGGACCTTATTTTTAACAGCATAATAGCCATAGTCGTCAGTGGCACCATACTGCAATCCTCCCTTAACGCCACCTCCGGCCATCCACATCGTATACCCTTGAGGATTATGATCGCGGCCGTCATCACCCTGACTGACTGGTGTCCGACCAAATTCGCCCCCCCAAAGAACGAGTGTGTCTTCCAGCAAACCGCGCGACTTCAAATCCTTAAGTAAGGCAGCAATTGGCTGATCGACTTCCTTCGCATTTCGGGGAATCGCTGTTTTCAATCCGGAATGTTGATCCCATTTATAACTGTGTGTAATTTGAACAAAACGCACTCCCCGTTCTGCAAACCGACGTGCCATCAGACACTGGCGTCCAAAGTTCTTTGTGACATCATTATCCAGACCATACATTTTTTGCGTCGTCTCAGATTCATCACTGATATCCTGCAGTTCGGGAGCCGCTGTCTGCATCCGATAGGCCAGCTCAAACGAATTGATCCGACCTTCCAATGCCGCATCGGGTCCGGAATTTTCCAAATGCTCCCGATTCATCTGCTGCAGGAAATCCAATTCCTGACGCTGAACATCCAAGGGAATGCCGCTCTTATTTTTGATAAAAGGGATCAAAGCACGGTCAGCCGGAATACTGGCATTTCCAATGGGGGTGCCCTGATAATCTGCTGGTAGGAAGGAGGAACTGTAAGCGTTCACGCCCCCGTGAGTCAACGTGGGACAGACGGTAATAAACCCGGGCAAGTCCCGATTCTCGGATCCCAAACCGTAGGTAATCCAAGACCCCATGCTGGGGCGAACAAACGTGTCACTTCCCGTATGTAATTCTAATAATGCACCACCATGCCGGGAATTGGAACCATACATCGAATTGATGATACATAAGTCATCAACGCAACCCGCGACATGGGGAAAGACCTCACTCACCCAGGCACCACTCTCGCCATGTTGTTTGAACTTCCACGGTGAACCCAGTAAATTTCCGGTCGTGGCTGAGAAAACACGAGGCTTGTCAAACGGAAGCGGCTTGCCACTGTCTTTCTGCAACTGGGGCTTGTAATCGAACGTATCCATGTGCGAAGGGCCGCCGTGCATAAACAGAAAGATCACACGCTTGGCCTTCGGAGTGAAATGCGGCTGCTGAACGACTTTCTGCTGCGCAGCCTGACAGTCACTTCCCAGTAAGGCAGCTAAAGCTAGACTGCCAAAACCGGCAGAACTTCTGCGCAACATTTCCCGTCGCGAGATCAATGTGCTTCCGTTATTTGTCTTCCATCGATTCATCTGAATTCCAATTCAAAACAACTTCTTAAACTACTCGTTCTCGCAGTCTTTAATCAACAAACAAAAATTCATTGGAGGAAATCAGGACCCGACATAAACTCTGCCAGGTTCGCTGCTCTTTTTCTTCTTCTGGCATCTCTAACGACTTCAATTCCTGTCGGTATATTTTGATGTAGTCCAGCGCCCGAGATGTTTCCATCGCAGTCGCAGGACGGCTGAATATTTTCTCATAAATCCGATTGACCCTGGCACGCTGATCTAATTGTGTCTCATGCATTATCTGTTCGGCCAGATCCATTGTATTCTGCATGACGAAATCACTATTCATCATGAACAATGCCTGTGGTGCCACGGTCGTATGAGTTCGATCACCAGAGAGAACACTGGGATCGGCAAAATCAAATGCCTGCAACACTTCATATAAAGCACTTCTCACAATCGGCAAATACACGGAACGACGATTGGTCTGATAAACTACCGGATTCACGTTGCTGGTGCTTGTTACATACTTCCGGTTCGCAACCCCCAACAATGATCCGCCCATTTCATAGTCGAGCTTTCCACACACGGCTAAAATCGAATCACGAATCGCTTCTGCTTCCAGGCGTCTGCGATTCATCCGCCAGAGCAATCGATTTTCAGGATCGACGGCTGCCAGCTCTGCATTATAGTTCGTACTCATCTGATAGGTTGAAGACAACATGATCAAACGATGCATCGACTTAATCGACCAGCCCTGTTCTACAAATTGAACCGCCAGCCAGTCGAGCAGTTCTGGATGCGTCGGACGCTCTCCCAGTTTTCCAAAGTTATCGGGCGTTCTCACCAGCCCCTTTCCGAAATGCCAGCGCCAGAGTCGATTCACCATGACACGAGCCGTCAGAGGATGCTGACCGCTGGTCAACCACTGGGCTAACTGCAAACGACCGCTCTGCTGATCATTGATGGGAGTCTGATGCTCTCCCTCAATAATTCGCAGGAACTGACGAGGAACTTCTTTGCCCAGCGTGAAGTGACTTCCCCTCAGATGCACCTTCACGTTTTCCGGCTTTTGTTCTGAAACCGCCATGGCCGTCGGATATTGAGGAAGTGTTTTTTCCAGCTCTTTCCGGGCGGCTCTTTTTTCCGTCAGTTTGGTTTTCACTGCAGCAGCATAAAACGCTTCACGGTCCGCAGGTAACGCGAACGGTCCTTTCGGATCATACAGCACTTGCCGAATGGCTTCGCTCTCCGCATTCGGCAGACTTTTCGCATTTTTCCCCTCGTCGGTTTTCAGATAAGCCTGCCACTCTTGTTCGACTTCTTTAAATAAATTTCCATAAAGTGAAGCCGCCCGCGGCAGCCGTTCTGCTTCAGGCAGATCATTCAGACTTTGAAACCTCTGATATAAAGGTCCGAGTGTTTCTGGTGTCTTACCCGTGCGTACCAGTTCGCTCCAGACAAACAAGGGAGACGTCTTCTCGTTCAAATTTTTCCTCAGATAGTCAGACCACTGTGCTGTCAGACTGCCAATGAGTTTACTTTCAGGAGCCGCGACATCGGCGATAAAGTTCCGCTCTTTATCAGAAAGCTCCCGCGGTGCTGCAATCAACAACTTATCGATATGCGGAAACGGAATTTTACTTTCCAGACGTATTATATTTTTCCCCTGAGTGAACTGATAAAGCCCTTCGACTTTCCATTCCTGCGACTTGGGATACCAGCTCCCGGTGACATCTCCAGCCGCATTGTTTTTGACGAGTTGATCATTAATCAATAGTTGAACCGGCCGTGCAGATGCGGCTGCATAGCGAATTTCAAATTGATATCGCCCTGCTTTCGGCAGTTCAATTTCATACTCCGCGATATTTGGCAGCATCCCGTTGTTATAAATGACGCCAATTCCCTCGCCGTAACCGGTCAGGGACTTTTTCACATTCCCCGTCTGATAGTTTTCCGCCTCCACGATCAGGATAGAATCCGATGAATCGGCCTGCAGTGTTTCGCCGATCGGTTTTGTCCCCTTCATCAATTCATCAGCGTGTTTTTTAATTTCAGCCGCGAGTAAATAATCGGACACACGTTTTCGCTCTTCTCTCAAAAACTGTTCATCGGCCTGATTCAAAACGGTTTGAATTTGAGAGTCGAGGTCTGCAATCTGTTTTTTATGTTGTTCCAGTTTTTGAATCTCTTCAGGGCTGGCCAGAGTTCGTTCCTGCCAGCGAGCAACCACCTTGAAGTTTTCCATCGTTTTCGTACTTTTGAAAATCCCCGCCAGCGAGTAATAATCTTCAATTGGAATCGGATCGAATTTATGGGAATGACAGCGAGCACACCCCAGTGTGAGTCCCATGAATGTACGACCGACGGTATCCAGTTGCTCGTCGATGATATCCATCTGCATCTTGGTTTGGTCATCTTCTGCCAGCATCTTGGCGCCGATGGACAGAAAACCGGTCGCGGTAATTTTCTCAATGCGGCTGTCATCATTGACCTGTTCCGCCAGAATATCGCCCGCCAGTTGTTCCTGGACAAACTGATCGAAAGGCTTATCTTGATTGAATGCCGCTATCACATAATCGCGGAAGCGAAACGCATTCGCATAAGACAGATTTTCGTCCAGGCCGTTTGAATCGGCATAGCGTGCCACATCCAGCCAGTGTCGTCCCCAGCGTTCACCGTAACGGGGAGATTCCAAAAGCCGATCAATGACCCGCGCAAAGGCATCCGGCGAATCATCTTTGACAAAGTCATCGACTTCTTTTCGAGTAGGCGACAAACCAATCAGATCAAAAGTCGCCCGACGAATCAGGTCCTGCTTCTCGGCAGGAAGAGCTGGCGCATAGCCTTTCTGTTCCAACCTCGATAAAACGAAAGTGTCGATTGGATTCTGAACCCACTCAGATTGTTTAACCTGCGGTAGACTTGGTTTTTGAGGCGGCTGAAAGGCCCAGAATGCTTTTTCCTGCTCAGTAAAAAGCGGTCCCTCAGGTTTTCCCTCGTTCGATTGCACAATCGGTTTTGAATTCGGCCAGTAGGCTCCCAGTCGAATCCATTCGGTCAAATCGCTGATCTCTTTTTGTGACAACTTATCTTTAGGCGGCATGTGTAATTGACCGCTGTGGTTCACCGCACTAATCAACAGACTTTGCTCGGGTTTCCCAACGATAACAGAAGGCCCCCGCTCTCCCCCCTGGACTAATGCCGACAGGGAATCGACACGTAATCCACTCTCAACGGAATCCTCACTGTGACAGTCATAACACTGGTTGACTAATAACGGGCGGATTCGTTTCTCGAAAAAAACTTCTTTTTTCAAATCGGCATCCGCTGCCAGAAGTGGACGGCTCAGGGGTATCATGACAAAAATGCATAATCCCAAAATCAGCAGAAGTCGTCGTTTCATCGCAATATATCCAAAAGCACGTTTGTTTTTTGTAATCAACTACTTAGACGCAACAGCTCTCTTCTCAAATTACAAAACATGCACCTCCATTATAGCGCAAGCCTGCACCGAAACGCCATGATTATATATTATATATAATCATAAACGACAAACAATATCAACTGCAAAACTTACAGTCTTTTGTACTTTTTAGAAATGAGCAGATTGAATTGAGAAATCGCTGACTCAAACAACTCAGATCAGAAACGCCGCCGATCTGCCCTGGGGGGAAGTATCTGAAAGTTATAACAGAAGGCGCCTCCCGGCATAGATCACTATGATCAGCTTCCCAAGTCGCGAAAATTGCAGTACAAAAAAGAAAACACACCTCAAAATGAGGCGTGTTGGTTGAATGATTTGATAGTACGGATGAAAGCCGTTTCCCTTTCGGGTGGTCTGACCCAATCCGTTCAAAGTCTACCGCTGAACCGCACCGTGCTCCGCGTTGAGCTGCTTCACGACATAGTCCATCAATTGCTGTGCCTCACCCGAGGTCAGGGTATGTGCCTCGTCGCGAAACATCATGCGAATCGTCAAACTCATCGCATCAGCCCCGATACTTTCACCCGTAAAAGTATCGACACAAATGACATTCTCCAGTTTAGGCTGAAGAACAACGGCCACATCACTTTCTTTGCGAGGTTCCACCTGCAAATTTTCGACCGCAGAAGCAAATGCTTTTTCCAGAGACGTCTCAATCTCAGCGTAACGTAAATCAATCGGAACCAGAATCGAAATATCACGGGCAATCACCTGAGTCCGGGCCAGGCCGCTAAACATTCGAGCGGGCGATTTTACCTGAACCAAGGCCGAGAGATCCAATTCGAATCCATACAAAGGCACGCGTGCACGGTCCTTAATCCCGAGTTCGTTCAGATCAATTCTTCCCAGTGCACCAATCCGTTGATCCCCGTGCTTTAGCGCGGCGAACTCTTCACCACGGTATCCCTTAGCAGGTGTATCCTTTTCAAATGTGATGTCATCCACACTGATATGAGCAAACAGATTTTCAACCAGTCCCTTGGCATGTAGAAAATCAAATTCTTTCTCGGAGGCAATCCAGGCAGAGTCATTGACATAACCTCCCAGCACGCCGCCAATCATCCAGCGTTCATCAATCACGTCGTCATTCTGACGGAAGGTACGATCTATCTCGAAAAACCGAAAACTGCTGGCACCACGTCGCGCGTTCCGCTCAGTCACTTCCACCAGACTCCCCACCAGACTCTGACGGAGCGTCGTCATTTCTTTAGAAATTGGGTTTTGCACCTGGATCGAATCACCGGGCCATTGACTGAACGATAAAGCAACCTGCTCTGTCGTCAGCGGAGGCGTACGGCATTCCAGAAAACCATTACTCGTCAGAAATGTCGCGACATTGGTTCGGAGACTATCCGTTTCGGAAACACGACCTTTGGTCGTCGTTGCTACCATCGGCTTCATGACAATACTGTCATATCGCAGAAGCCGCGCCACATCTTCGGCAAGCACGACTTCATTATTCACATCCACGCGCCAGGTCGGCACGGAAATCGTCAGATCCGCATCCGCTGTCATTTCCAGTTTGGAAAGGCAGTCTTTGATCTGCTCATCGCTGATTTCTGCTCCTAATAACTTTGAAAACCGGCCGGAATCCAGCGAGAATTTCGTCCGTTCGCGTACGTTCGGATAGCTGTCTGTAATCGCAGAAGCTGGCTTTGCCGCGGACAGTTCTGCATCCTGAAGCAGTTCCGCCGCTCGGTTGAAAGCACCGCTCAACATGTCATTCGGGTCAGTCCCCCGTTCAAAGCGATAAGAGGAATCCGTGCTGATTCGCAGCTTTCGGGAAGAGGTTCGAATGCAAACCGGATCAAAGCAGGCGGCTTCCAGCAAAATGCGTTTTGAGCCAGCTGTAGTCTGGGAGTTCCAGCCCCCCATGATTCCTGCCAGGGCAATTGGTTTCTCGGCATCGGCAATCACCAACGGTTGCTCCGCGCCATCCACTTCAGTTTCATCCAGCAATTTCAGTTTTTCATCTTGGCGAATACGGCGGACTTCGATCCGATTTCCTTTTAGTGAATCGAAATCGAATGCGTGTAACGGCTGTCCCCATTCCAGCATTACAAAGTTCGTGATATCCACCACGTTATTAATCGGACGCAAGCCCGCTGTTTGCAGGCGGCTCTGAAGCCAGTGAGGTGAACTGCGAACTTGAACTCCGTCAAACACCTGACAGGCATAACGCGAACACAGAGATGCATCATCGATTTCAACCGCAACAGACTCACTCTGACCAGCGGCAGGTTGAATCACCCGCTGACTAGGATACTTTAACTGCATGTCCAATACAGCCGCAACTTCACGGGCGATCCCAATCATTCCCAGACAGTCAGGACGGTTCGGTAGGACCGATACTTCGACCAGTGATTCCTGAAACGGAGACACGGAAGGCAGACTCTCGCCGAGCGCTGCTTCATCTTTGAAAACCTGTAAACCGGTTGACTTGGCAATCATTCCCAATTCACCATCCAGGCAAATCATTCCTTCAGAGCGAATTCCTTTGAATTTTCCTTCGGAAATCAAAGCACCGCTGGGAAGCTTTGTGCCGGGAATTGCTACAGGGACTCCCCAGCCGATCTCGACCGGATGCGCGGAGGCGCAGAGAATCGTTACCAGCTTGCCTTTTTCAATTTCGACCAGACATTCGAAATATTGGCCGTCATCACCAACCGGTTTCTTCTCCCGAATAAAACCAACCCGGATCGACTCTAACGCTTGCGCAAGATCATGTTCTTCTTCGACTTCCAGGCCCACCGTCATGAAGGCATCAAGCAGTTCGCTCTCTTTGCAGTCTTCAGACAGATAATCGCGCAACCAACCAGTATTTATTCGCATCGTACTCTCTCTATGCCAGAAATATCGTGCCAGCTTTTACCAGGAAACGTTCATTAAAACTGACGCAAAAACGCTTCTTCATTTTCATACATCAGCCGGATATCAGTGATCCCATGTCGAATCATCGCCATCCGATCTAGCCCCAGGCCGAAGGCAAATCCCTGCCATTTTTCCGAGTCGACCCCGCCGGCTTCCAGAACTTCGGGACGAATCATTCCGGCTCCCAGAATCTCCAGCCATTTGCCGTTAAACATCACATCCACTTCTGCACTCGGCGTGGTGAAGGGAAAATAACTGGGGCGGAAACGGAGTTGAACATCTTTGCCAAACAAGCTACTGGCTAATTGATACAAAACCCATTTCAGATCTGCAAAACTGATATTTTCATCAATGGCGATCACATCCAGTTGATGAAAGATCGGGAAGTGAGAAGCATCAATTTCATCCCTCCGATAACAGCGACCCGAAGTCATCGCCCGCAACGGAGGCGGCCCGAAATTCTTCATCGCCCGCGTTTGGAAGGCCGAAGTATGGGTCCGTAATACATTCCCTTTGGTCGTATAAAATGAATCGTGCATATCCCGCGCCGGATGCCAGTCGGGCGTATTCAATGCATCGAAGTTAAAGAATTCTGTTTCCACCTCGGGATAATCATCGTAGCGGAAGCCCAAGCCGATTAGGATCGATTTGACTTCATCCATCGTCGTCATCAGGGGATGCCGATAGCCGGGTAAAGCACGTACACCAGGCAGCGTCACATCGATGGATTCGAGATCAGGACCCGACTTTTCTTTCTCTTCAAGCTGAGTTTTCTTTTCAGCCAGCCCGGTCTGAATGCTCTGCTTAATCGTATTGAGCGTCTTGCCGAATTCACGTTTTTCTTCGGGCGACAACGATTTCAGCTGGGCTTGCAGGTCCTTGAGTTTCCCCTTCTTCCCCAGGTATTGGACGCGCACTTCATCCAGTTCCGAAAGAGATTGTGCGGCTGCGATGCTTTCCATCGCCGCTTCTACCAGCGCGTCATTGTTGTCAGACATTATAATTCTTCAGGTTCTTGAATTTCTCTGTTAGTAGATTCCGTACTTTACGAATCACAATCTCGCTCATATCTCATGAAGAGATAACGAGTTGCGCGCAAAGCCCACCCTAAGTTCGGGATTGTAACTATTCCGATGAAATTCTGCAACCACCCCCAAAATCGGGAAGTCGCCATTCATCAGAAGCCCTGAGTATCGCAGTGCTTAACGCCCCCCTGCCTTCGCCGCATCAGCGGGGACCAGACACTATAATATAAGGACAGAAAATGCCGGCCTCTGGTTCTCCTTCACAAGTCCCCCGAAAGAGGCCCATGATTAACCTGCGAGAATCTCGTGCACCACTTCTCCATAAATATCCGTCAGACGGAAATCGCGGCCGGCATAACGATACGTCAGCCGCTTATGATCCATGCCCATCAGATGCAGCAGCGTGGCATGTAAATCGTGAATGTGAACTTTATCGCGGGTCGCATAATAACCGTACTCATCGGTGGCACCATGCACGTGTCCCCGTTTCACACCCGCTCCCGCCAGCCACATCGAATAACCTTGCGGATTGTGATCCCGACCATTGGTCCCCTGTGCGATCGGCGTCCGTCCGAATTCGCCGCCCCAGACTACCAGGGTATCTTCCAGCAATCCGCGTTGTTTCAAATCGGCCAGCAAACCGGCGATCGGCTTATCCACCATCCGTGAATTCCGTTCGTGCCCGCTCTTCAAGCCGCTGTGTTGATCCCAGCGATTATTTCCCAGCGCGACTTCAATATAACGCACCCCCGCTTCAGCAAAACGGCGGGCCATCAGACATTGACGCCCAAAATTCTCCGTCGTCTTGTCATTGATCCCGTATAATTCATGCGTCTCTTTCGTCTCCACCGTCAGATCCATCAGCGTGGGAACTTCCGACTGCATCCGAAACGCCAACTCGTACGAATTGATCACGCCTTCAATTTCCTGGTCGACTTTGACCTGCTTTAGATGCCGCTCGTTCATCGCCTGTAACAGCCCCAGCTGTTTTCGTTGCTGTGTCTCCGAAGATGCATTGTTCGCCAGGAATCGAATCTGCGCTTCCCTGGCAGCAGTGTCGGCATCGCCGATGGCTGTTCCCTGATAGACGGCAGGCAGAAACGCGCTGCCAAAATTCCTCACGCCACCATGACCGCGTGAGGGGCAGATCGAAATGAAACCGGGCAGGTTATTATTTTCCGTGCCCAAGCCGTACACCATCCACGAACCGACCGAAGGCCGTACCAGACTGTCCGACCCCGTATGCAGTTTCATCACCGCCTGCCCGTGCGACTGGCCGTTGGTGTGCATCGAATTAATCACACACAAATCGTCCGCGTGTTCGGCCACGTTATCAAACAACTCGGAAATCCAGAGCCCGCTTTCCCCCCGCTGCTTGAACTTCCAGGGAGATTTCATCAGACGCAGGTTCTCCTGCGACGATTTCTCGATATTCTTCGCTGCTTTGAAAGGGAGTCGCTGTCCGTCCTCTTTCGCTAAACGGGGCTTATAATCAAACGTATCCACCTGACTCGGACCGCCATGCATGAACAGGAAAATCACACGCTTGGCGCGAGGCTCGAAGTGCGGCGTTTTGGACTGGAGCGGAGACTGAGATTTCAAAGCCGCTTCAGAGCTTAAGCCCGCCATCGCCAGATAACCAAATCCACAAGCCGATGACTTCAACATTTGCCGACGGGATAAATTGAGTGGTTGCATAGCCATTCATTCTTATTAAAAAGTGAGTACTCACTGCTGTTTAAAAATCGTAATCGGACATCAATTCAAGAATCGAAATTCGGTCGAAGCAAACAGAATCTGACAATAAGAGGTCCAGGCCTTCACCCGTGCAGCCTCTTTGTCCGAATTCGCATCTGCTTTCATCAGAGACTCGATATACTGTAATGCTTCCGCCTGTTCTGCCTGGTTCGCATCACGACCCAGACAGGCTAGATACAATTTCGAAACGCATTCAGAATCGCTCTGTTGTTTATCATTCAAAAGTCGCTCTGCCGTCGCCTGTGCCTGCCCGATGACAAACGGACTATTCATCATAAATAGCGCCTGAGCGGGCACCGTCGTGACAGGGCGATTCCCCACCAGCATTTCAGGAGCAGGAAAATCAAACACCGTCAAAGAAGCCGGCACATTACCCCGCACGATCGGTAAATAGACACTCCGGCGAAACTCAGACGGGTTCTGCTTCAATTTTTCATTCTTGTTCGGACTGATGGCTTGCTCGGGATAATGCGCCACCGACGAACCTCCCTGCTTCAAATCAATCTTGCCGGAGATCGACAGCACCGCATCGCGAATACTTTCCGCAGACAGACGCCGGCGATTCATCCGCCACAGGAAATGATTCCCGGGGTCCTGTTGATATTGATCCGCCTCAAACTTCGAACTCAATTGATACGTTCGGCTCACCATGATTTCGCGAATCAATGTCTTAATCGACCAGCCTTCAGAAACAAACCGCTGCGCCAGATAATCGAGCAGCTCCGGATGCGTTGGCTGTTCTCCCAGGTGACCAAAATTATCAACGCTTCGTACCAGCCCGTTTCCAAACAGATGCTTCCAGACCCGATTCACAATCACACGACTCGTCAACGGATTCTGTGGCTGGCTCAACCAGTTCGCCAGTTCCAACCGCCCACTCTGTTTGGGACTAACCTCAGGCGGCTCCTGAATCGAAGCAATCGTCAGAAAGCCGCGATCCACTTTATCACCCAGTTGGTGAATATTTCCCCGCCGGGCAATTCGATAGTCGGCAGGATCAGGCTGCTCACCCACGGCCAGCGCGACCGGTGCCGGAGGCGGGGCATTCGCTTTCAATTTTTTAATCTGAGCCGTCAGCGTTTTCACACTCGCTTCCAGCGTTTTGATTTTCACTGCACGAACGTCTGCTGCAGAGTCAACCGTCGGCTTTTTCGCGACCAGCACGCCATTCTGCTTTGGCAACTTAAATTGTGGAATGAACTGCATCGCATCGACAACCACATAACCCGAAGCTACCTTGTTCGAAACTTCAACGGCTCCCGCTTTACCCGCGGCAAATTCAAAATTACCAAGCGATGTCAAGACACCATCAATCGGTCCCGGCTTTGTCTGATCGACATAAATGGTTTTTGCTCCCTGCAGCGAATGAATCGTCACAGGCACGCGATCGGCACGACCTCTGCTCCCTGGAAACGCAAAACGCACTTCGTACTTGCCGGCGGCGGGCAGATCCGGGGTAAAGCGAATCGTCTTCTTCCCCTGCTCTTCGTTCATATCATGCACGTAACCCACGCCCAGATAATTTTTCGAATAGACCGACTCTTTCCACGCACCCGTTTTCACTGCCTGGGTATCATCGACCACAATCCCCGCCAGTCTTTTCAAGTGTTGCTGCTGTTTGGTATCGCCATTCAATTGTTTTAACTGATCCGAATCGTCTTTCAGCTTCTCTTCCAGCGTTTTCAGCTCGGCTGCATGTTTCTCCAGCGCCGCCGCATGTTCGGGTTTGATCGGCAAAGGACGCGTCATCCAGCCCGAAACGAACTGATTTCCCAGACGATTTCCATGCACGGTCTCCGTGCTGCGAAAGATCCCGGCCAGTGCATAATAGTCGGTCATTGGAATCGGATCGAATTTATGATCGTGACAGCGGGCACAACCCAGCGTCATTCCCATAAACGCCCGACCCGTCACATCAATCTGCTCATCAACCACGTCCATCCGCAGTTTTTCTTTATCCCGCTCGCTGAGCATTTTCGCGCCCATCACCAGAAACCCGGTGGCGACAATATTCCGCGTCCGCTCATCATCGTTTTCGTAAGGCAGCAGGTCGCCGGCAATCTGCTCGCGGATAAACTCGTTGTAAGGCTTATCTTCGTTAAACACCTGGATCACATAATCGCGATACCGCCAGGCATTGTAAAACGTCAGGTTGATATCCAGGCCGTTCGAATCCGCATAGCGGGCCAGGTCCAGCCAGTGCCGTCCCCACGTTTCACCATACTGTGGCGAATTGAGTAAGCGATCAATCAGATGCTCGTACGCTTGGGGAGAAGGATCGTTCACAAACTTCTCTATCTCCTCCGCGCTCGGCGGCAATCCGGTCAAATCAAAATAAACGCGACGCACCAGCGTCCGCCGATCCGCCGTCTTGACCGGAGTCAGTTTTTTCTCATCCAGCTTTGCTTTGATAAATCGGTCAATCGCACTACCTGACCAGGCTTCACTTTTTACTTCGGGAACCTCTGGCGTGGTCAAAGGTCGGAACGACCAGAACTCGCGTTCTTTATCAAAATCAATCGCGAGTTCCGTTTTCTTCTTCGGACTGCTCGGCACGTTTCCTTTCCGAGGATCAGGAGCGCCCATCTGAATCCACTTGCGAAAATCGGCGATCACCTGCGCGGGCAATTTCTCATCTGGCGGCATCGCATAAAAATCGGGATCGTGTTCGAGCGCCTGCAGAATCAGACTCTGTTTCAGATTCCCCGGCACGACCGCTTTTCCCGAATCGCCCCCCTGTTGAATTCCCGCGCGCGTGTCCAATACAAACGAAGCATTTTCCGGATCGGGAGCGCCCGAATGACAGTCGTAACAATGCTCGACCAGGACCGGACGAATCTTATTTTCGAAGAACTCAATCCCCGCCTGCTCGTTTTGCGGAGCGACTTTCGGAGCCTGAACCTGAGCATCAGCCGACGGTCCATTGAAACCATTCAACGCAGTCATCAGCAACATCAGGCAAGATAATTTCAGGAAAGGACGCAAGGCAGTTCTCCTTCTCGAAGCTTTTCAAAAATGAACGCAATCAAGTCGCTTTGGGAAAGCGAACTCTTCGAGTTTGCATTTCAGGCCGGGAGGGAATCAAAAACACTGATCTGGTCTGAATTTCCATCATCGTCCAGTATAATGCATCAACGCCGATCTATGAACTAAATTCAGGCAACTTTTAAGCAGTTTTCGCCAGTTCCTACTCAGAAAATACCAGACTTGCAGCAAATGGATCGCAGACATTTTTTTAACTCTCTAAACAAACTCCCGATTTTGCGGCTGAGTCAGATTACGTAAACCTGACGCACCAGAACATCTCCTCAGCCAGCGGTTTTAAAAATGTTCCCTTTTCAGTGAAAAGAAACACCTTGACGCCGACCCGCCATTCACCATGATCCTCTGCAGTTATGCGTCGCGCGCGAGAACAGCACTGGTTCAGGTGAAGACCAGGAACGAAACAAACGGCAGCATAAGAAAACCCGCTTGTTTCAGCCACATTTGACATCAACCAGCCCCGAAAAGTTATGCGGGTCGACACACATCGCCGCATATCACCACACTCGCAACACTCCCCGCCACCCCTACAGCACATTTCACCACTCCTCCGCCACCCTTCATTTCCCCGATCCCCCTTGACCACCTCACGCCCTTCAAGAAAATCACGTTTCATGAAAGGCAACACAGGAAGAAAACTCATCAACTTGATCCCCAACTTCAAATGGAGAATAAACAAAATAGAATGACAACAAAACAAATGCAGGGGGCAACCCTATGTGACCACCCGTCTGACATCCTGCAATCCAGAATCAACGACCAAATGGAACCAGAAATAAACATCCCACCGTGAGCTAGTCGGCACGAGCCGCCGTTTCCAAACCGTGTGAAAACCAAACCACCGGCAAACAAATCCTACCAGATACCACCGGCAGTAAGAGAGATGAAAATCGCGAACTGGTGCAGAAACCGACACACAATCAAAGCAGGACAAAATTTCCATCCGCAAAATAAGTAGGGGCGGTACCCACGTGTCCGCCCGCCTGGCGACAGGCAAATGATTTCCGTCTTCGAGTGGACCCAGATAAAACTTTCCCATCAACCATCACAACAAACATCGATACCGCGGGTCGACACATGGGTCGACCCCTTGTATCTGCTCTTGACTGTCTAGAGTTCTTTGTTTTGATAGGCAGATAAAGCCAATGCTTCCCGCCTTTAAAGGCGGGAAGCATTAGTGGCGAGTGTCAGATCGTGTCCGCCCCTGGTCTTATCACGCTGCGCCGATTTATCTGAGAGCGAGTGCTCGCATTGCCACTCCGCAGATTTTACAATCACTCAAGGCCCTGATCCAAAAATCAAACGCCGTGAGCAACTGCCGGGCCGAACAGGATTGGGTCTGGTCTCGATAATTCTGAACCTGACCCTTTTAGAGTTTTTTATTTTCGTGTCTATTCGTGCCGTTCGTGGTAGCAAAAATAAACACTTACTCGCCCGTCTCCTTCACCATCCTCTGATAATCACGAGGCGACATGCCTGTGGTCCTACGGAACTGGCGGGTGAAGGCACTCTGGCCTGCGTAACCGACGCTGAGCGCCACCGACGCAATCGAGGTGTCGCTCGCTCTGAGTGTTTGCTGTGCCCTGTCGATGCGCAGCGGGCAGGAAATTATTAGAGCCACCGCACGACCCAGCCTGCCACTTTCTTTGCCTCTGCCTTTATCCTTGGTTCATGTCATAGCACTATAGGGCAAGTGTAGAGACCGCACACACTGGTAACACGAATGCAGACACCGATTACACTCCTTTTAGACCATGTTATGTTCCCCCCTTAAAATGTAATCGTATAACTGTTTACATAGATGTTACCCTTGCCAGAGAACGAACGCGAACGCTTTGAATTCGAACCCATCTGAGTCGTATCACTCAACAAAGATCTCAATTTAATCACTTCTTTTTTTGTACACTTTAGTTGACATTATCATTTTGTCCATCTATAAACAGAAAAGTATACATAGACTAATATGTGACACAAAACAGATGCTTCAAAAAAATAGCCGACTCAACCCAAGGATAAATCATCGTAGTCGATGGTGAGTGTTTTTGCTCATTATTAAGAACTCTCTATTTTCCTCGGGAATTTCGGCATCGCTTTATTTGCTGAAATCAAACGCTCCATAAATACACATAAACACGAAGAAACCTTCGGACAGACATAGCGTGCGGGTACTACGTTTTTGCTAAAAATGGTTCCCTACTTTTGTCTCCCCAACGTTTCTATTGCCTATAAGTCAATTGTGAATATCTGTAAACGATAGCATGGACTTTTGAGTGAGAAGCATTGTGATGGAAGCATGGCTCCTGAATGCCAACTTGAAGAGCGCCCAGGAAGAAGTAAAGGTCGGACTTGCGCGGCGCTTTGTATTCAGCATTCTCAGTCTAGAGCTTTTCGTCGCTAGTGCCCTCAAAAGTGTTAATAGCGTAAATTCATCTATGGCTGGATTCGGCTTAGATTTTTTGGGGGGCAACTGGCAGGCGGCGATTGAATTTGTCATTGCAGTCTGGCTTGTCTCAGGGGTGTGCTGGCGACAGGTACAACTCGTTGCTGGAGTTTTATTCCTGTTGTTCTCTGTGGCAAACCTCTTGAAAATTATCACAGGTGCTGAAAGCTGTGGTTGCTTTGGATCTGTCGAAATCAGCCCCTGGTATACATTGATCGCCAATATAGGGGCGATTCTTGCACTCTCGCTTGTTGCTTCTCCCGTTTTATCCCTGCCGCGACGACACGACGTAATAAAACTTCTGTCGATCCTGGTTGGTGGTTTCATTCTCTACGCGGTAATGACGAATATGATTCGCGTCGTTAGTAACTCAGCGAATAGTCCCGTTATGGACGCCGAAGGGAAAATGATTTTTGACAAGGACCATTGGATTGGTCATCAAATGAACTTGAAAAATGTTGTCGAAATTGATGCCAACCTTGCAACCGGTATTTGGGTCGTTGTGTTCATTCGATCGAATTGCGCGAAGTGTGTCTATAATTTACCACGTCAGAAAAATTTGGCCGAGGAAATGGCACGCCAGGGTAAAACTCCGAGAGTCGCGTTCATTGATCTACAACGGCATCATCCACTCGATGATGCTGGGGATGCCGTATGCCCCAGTTGTGCATACGGTGGTCTGAAGGAAGGCAGAAACCTGCCCATCGAAACCCCCACCATTATTCTCATCAACAATGGTGTTGTCACACGTGTATTAGATGACCTCCCTAATCGTGAGTCGGCCTTTTGGAATTCCACTTCGGGTTAAACGTGGAAAGCGAGTGCTTCCCACGACACTACAAATAGTCCATTTAAAAAGGAGTCTGGAGAATGCGAGTTAAAGACATCTTTCGTGTTGGAGCAATAATTTGTTTTGCTTCGGTCTGGGCATTGGGTGCTGATTGCTATCTCAATCAGTCGAAGCATCAGGTCCTTAGTGCAGCTGAAATGAGGGTGACACTTGGTGCTGCTGCTGCCTGCGTCGACAAAGTCTCGCAGGATAATTGCACCAGTGAGTTTTCCGGTTGTGTTCCAACATCAGATCCTGTTAAATGTAGTGCAGGTGGATGTGTAAAATGCACTACAGATGCAGCTTACTCAGACTGCACAACCACTGGAGGGACGAATTACAAGACCTGTAACGTCACTACAACTGCGGGTGGATGCGGAACTATCAATACCGCTCCCTGCGAGATTCAGAGCGGTAGTTGCAAATGCGGAACTTATGTTGCAACAACAAACGCCTGTGGAAAGAAAGAAGTAACTTCAACCACGCCCTGTCCAGGTGGTTAAATCAGGTTCAACAGAATCGCCACCTTTCAGGTTTCTGGTAGCACTTGTCACGATTTTCTTGCAATCGATTAATCGTTTCAGGAAAGCTCATTGAAGACAGGAGGTGGTCTGGCGTCGAAGCCAGGAACAACAAACACGCTTATAAGCAGTTGTAAGGTTAGATGCTGGTGTAAATCGCGCGAAAGTGTGTGGCTATAATGGACGCCACACACTTTCAGCTGGAGAAAACCATCCTGGTGGAGTGTCATGTTTTAATTTTGGGTTAATGGATATCACGAGAGTGCGACAATGGAGCACGTAAACAACACACCCCACCCTCAATTTCTAGCTTGACAAAGCACTAGTAGTTACAACACAGGTCAGTCACGAGTCAACGCCATTGGTTTAAGCGGTAACCTTATTTGAGGTATTTAATAATGGACATTATCAGAACGTTACTTTTAGCGATGCTGATTCAGGGTGATGGTTCCTCTGCGGAATATTCCCCCGAGGAAGCACGCCATTTCATTAACCTTCGCAATCAATCAGTGCGTTCTTTCGATGTAGATCTCTCGTCTGTGACCATGCAGTACTTCACAACAGACTTGCCCAAGGATTTTACTCCTTCAACAAGGCTCAAGAAGAAATCTGAATTCAGGCCTCTCAGTCCAGAAGATGCCATCAGTCATACTTCTCATTTTCACCAAATGTTTTTAAATGATTCAAATGGTGTTCATCCCATGAGGAGAATTGAAGTTTATAGCGATGACGACAAAACGTTTCTAAACGTGTTAGCATTCGATGGAAGCAATCGACGAGTTTTACAGCCAGCCCAAGAGACTGGCTTGATTGGAGGCCCTGCTAAAGACTATTCCGTTTACGCTGGAATCGGTGAAGACTATTTAGAAATTCTTGGCTTTTTTTATCGAGGACAGCCGATCGTTAATTATTTTCAATCTCCCTCAATCAAAGTTGTGAAGGATGATTCACTGTTGCTGGTTGAGGCTTTTGACGGGCCTGAGTCAGGCAATGTTCCGATGAATGGATATCGGATCTGGCTTGATCCCGTACGAGGAATGTGTCCGACTCAGTTTGAGCATTATCAAGTCTATCCAAAGATTTTCAACTCGGAAGAAATCGGCGGAGATGACGTGAAACATGTACGTTATAAACGTGTCATCGAAGATTTCTTGCAACTCGAAGACAACATCTGGGTTCCGATAAAGGCACTTACGACACAGAATAAAATTGAATGGACACCCGGAAAAAGTGGGAGTGTCAAAGTGCTGAAACTTTACGACACTACTGCAATTGTGAATGCTGAAAAATCTCGCTGGAACAAAGGGGTGGATGAGAAGGATTTTGCATTTGATTTCCCACCAGCGACTCGCGTTCGTAACGAACTTCTTGGAGTCGACATCGTTGTCGGAAAACAAAGCGCGGGGCGCAATATTGATGAGCTGCTTGCAAATGCAGCGTCTGTTATCCCAGTTGATCATCCCAGATATGTAAAATCGACAATCAAAGATAAAACAAACTGGAACAGGCTACACTTACTCCTGCTATTAAACGGAGCGATCTTGTGTGCCTGCATCATTTATGTTCTTATGCGGCGACACAGGAGACGGCTGTCATGAAAAGTCGAAGCCACTGCTTGATGATAACACTGTGTTTCCTTTTATCCAGTCAGTCTCTGGCAACCGAAACAGCCGTTAAAAAAGATGACTACGGCCCCTGTGGTCAAGTGAGCTTGTATTGTGCAGCTCGTCGATCTGGACTTGAAATCAGTTGGACTCAAGTTGTGACACTCATGGGAGATCCTGATAAAAACCAGCAACATAGTTTTGTTGACATAGCCAAAGCGGCTCGTCAACTAGGGCTTCATCCTGTCGCAATTGAAGTTGAACCTCGGCTGTGGAATACACTGCCGATGCCGATTATCGCTCATATGCGGTATCCTTCTCGGGGCCGGAAAGAGCCACATTTTGTGACAATATTAGATATGTCATCCCCTGATGGGATATGGCTGATTGACCCTCCGCACAGCGCCATTGAGGTGCAGCCAGATAGTTTTAAAGAGGCATCGACGAACCGGTACCTCTATTTGGCTAAGAACGAAAACGAAGCCCGGCAGATCACGAAACGGTTTAACAGTAACCATGAATCTCGTGCTCTTTTTTTCGTCCTGCTGGCAAATGCTGTAATCGCGTTCGGAGGTGTAGGATACTATTTAACCGATTCTATTAAGCTCCCTCTCCGTCAAATGATTAAAGCTTTTTATATTACTGCCTGCTCACGCGTAAGAGCAATGAGATGGCAGACCATTATATCTGTCGTGTGTTTTGTTGCAGCCATTATGGGAGCCGTGCTTCTCGGCCCCCACGGCTTAGCCTCTGCACCACCGAAATTGTTTGTTTCACGCGAAGTGATCGACTTGGGTGTAGTCGTACCGGGTAAACAGTCCCTTGATATCCTGCTCCAGAACCGCGGAGGGAAGACGTTAAAGTTTTCAAAACCAAGTACTTCTTGCAATTGCACTCAACCTGAAATTCCTGATCGCTTGCAACCGGGTACAGAGGGGCTCTGTAATGTGACCGTTTTAACATCGCCAGGAAAAGGCAGCTCTGAGATTGTATTAAATTCAAATGACCCGTCAGGAGCAAAACAGATTCGGCTGAGCTGGGTTGGGATGGCAAAGCCCATTCTGTCACCATCCCGTATCATCTGTCAGACTGCACCACTGTCGAAGGATTACGAAAAGAGAATTACTTTATTCTGTACCAAGGGTGCAACGATTGAGATGACACCAAAAATTGATCTTTACAGGTCAAGTTCTGACATTGATGTAAGTTTAATCGACGAAACGACGATTGAATCGCAACTTGCAACTGAGCATGCTACCACCGCTCCCGACCTGATGTTGGGAACCAATCCTGCCAGTTTTGAAAGGAAGCAGCTACTTGTGCGTATCAAGGCACCCGATGAACCAGGACTTGTTTCTCCTCGATGTTGGCTGGAAGTGAAATACAAAACGTTCACCGAAAAGATTGATATTCCAGTGTCGGTTCGGTTCGTGCGGGATATTGTCCCAAAATATGATGAGGTTATTTTTTCCGATGTTTCGTTCAGTGCATTAAAGGGAATGAAACGTGTCGTGCCACTCGAAACTCCTGACAAACACGTCGATGTAACGATCAGCCATTCGCCACCTTGTGTAAAATCGTCAATTATTCAATCCCCTTCCGGAGAGTCAGCGGTTGAATTCGAGGTGTCAAAGGATATTTCTACGGCCTACAACGGAAAGGTTATTCTAAAAACGCCAGAGGGTGATGTTCCGATTGGGATCCGGTTATTTGCTCTGAAGTAGTCACTAAGAGCTCGTATGGTCAATTTGTTTAGCCGCGCAATAAACTCTCTCGTCGCTCGCTTCAATCGATCGCACCAACGCGGCTTACCCACTCGTCTTCTTGACCATACTTCTGATAATCACGAGGCGACATGCCCGTGGTGCGGTGGAACTGGCGGGTGAAGGCACTTTGGTCTGCGTAACCGACGCTGAATGCCACCGATGCAATCGAGGCGTCGCTCTCTCTGAGTGTCTGCTGTGCCCGATCGATGCGGAGCTTTAACAACCACTGACCGGCGGTCAGACCAAACACGTGCCGCATGCGGCGGTTGAGTTGGTAGGGTGACATCTCAGCCACGTCCGCCAACTCTTCCACGGTCGGAGGCTGTGCCAGATGTGTCTCCGCATGGGAAATCGCGGCCAGAAGATTCTGATACAATTCGGTCGCCGTATCGGGCAGATGCAGGTCCTGCGAAACGCCGACCAGACCGATCACAGCGCCCGTTTTTTTCTGCCGCAAAGGGAGCTTGGTTGTCAGACACCAGCCCACATCGCCGGACGCATAAATATGCAGTTCAAGCTGTGACGTGATAGGCTGTCCCGTTTGCACCACCCTGAGATCCTGGGCTGCATAGCTCGCTCCCAGCGGCGGCCTGAGCACCTCCGCCGCCGTCCGACCAATCAACTGCCGTTTGTCTTGCACGCCACAACGGTCCACGAGTGTATTGTTTACAACCAGATACTCCCCCCGCTCATTCTTGATGAAAAACACAATGTCTGACAGATGGTCAAACAATGCTTCCCCCGTGAAGGGGGGATCGATCTGGCTTAATATCTCATGAATCATTCCTCTGGCTCCTTTCCCTGATTATGCGCATTTTAAAGTCCATTGTCGACTCTTTGCCAAGACACAAATCAGTTTTAGCAGTATCATCGTTCTTGTCTGGCTTACGCGATCATCATGCGGCTGAATAAGTCGCAACCTTGCCAAGGAGACCGAAGGTGACTGACAAATCACAAATTTTTCGTGGATGTATCCCCGCTCTAATGACGCCCTGCTCCTCCAGTGGCACTCCGGATTTCAAAGCGTTAGTCAGCAAGGGACGTGAACTGATCGATGTCGGCATGCGGGCCGTCGTCTACTGTGGCTCCATGGGTGACTGGCCGCTCCTCACCGATGAACAACGCATGGAAGGAGTGCGTCAACTGGTCGAAGCGGGAGTTCCCGTCGTGGTCGGCACCGGCGCACAGAACACACAACGTGCGGTCGCGATCACCAGTCATGCCCGAGAAATCGGTGCTGCCGGACTGATGGTCATTCCGCGTGTACTCTCGCGGGGCACGTCTCCCGCCGCCCAGCGTGCGCATTTCGCGGCCATCCTGAAAGCCGGTGCTCCGCTCCCTGCCGTCATATATAACAGCCCTTATTACGGGTTTGAAACGAAAGCCGATCTGTTCTTTGACCTCCGCCGCGACCATGCCAATCTCGTGGGATTCAAAGAATTCGGCGGCGCGGCTTCGCTCAGTTATGCCGGAGAACACATCACCCATAGTGACCCCGATCTGGTCCTCATCGCCGGCGTGGACACGCAGGTCTTTCACGGTTACGTTCATTGTGGCGCTGCCGGCGCCATCACCGGCGTGGGTAACGCCCTCCCCCAGGAAACGCTGCGTCTGATTGCACTCTGCGAACAGGCAGCCGCCGGTGATGTTGAAGCACGCAAACTGGCACTCGAACTGACTGAAGCACTCAACGTGCTGGCCACCTTTGATGAAGGACCGGACCTGGTCTTGTATTACAAATATCTGATGGTTCTGGAAGGCAATCCGGAATACGAGCACCATTTCTACGCAACCGATTCACTGAGTCCCAGCCAAAAGCAATTTGCGCGTTCGCAGTGGGAACAGTTCCGAAACTGGTGGAGTGCGTGGCCCGGTTCGACCACATAATTAACAAAGAGGCTATTATGCGCATCATCGATTCACACACGGAAGGCGAACCGACGCGGGTCATCATCGACGGGGGTCCCGATCTCGGCTCCGGCTCCCTGCAGGAACGTCGGCAGCGCTTCAAAGAACAATACGACAGCGTTCGCAGCACCGCCATCAATGAGCCGCGTGGATCAGAGGCAATCGTCGGCGCGCTACTGTGTGAACCGGTCGACCCCACCTGCGCGGCGGGTGTGATCTTTTTCAACAACACCGGTTACCTGGGAATGTGTGGCCACGGTGCGATGGGCGTCGCCGTCACGCTTTATTATCAGGGGCGAATCGAGCTTGGCGACTGTCGTCTCGAAACACCGGTCGGCATCATCGAAGTCAATCTGCTTTCTCCCAACAAAGTCGCGATCGAGAATGTTCCCAGTTATCGTTATCGAAAAAATGTCAGTTTGAACGTGCCCGAACTGGGAACCGTTGTGGGTGACATCGCCTGGGGAGGCAACTGGTTTTTCCTGGTGGAACAATCACCGTTTGCACTCACCCTACAAAATGTGAAACCGCTCACCGACGCCGCGCAGCGGATCCGATCAGAACTGGAACGACAACAAATCACCGGCGCGAATGAGGCAGAGATTGATCACATTGAATTTTTCGGACCAGGGGAAGCCTTTGACGCGCGCAGTCGTAATTTCGTTTATTGTCCGGGCGGCGCCTATGATCGTTCCCCCTGCGGCACCGGCACCAGCGCCAAGCTCGCCTGCCTGGCGGCTGACGGTAAACTGCAGCCGCATGAACCCTGGATTCAGGAAAGCATTATTGGCAGCCGTTTTATCGCCTCGTATCGCGAAGTGTCTGATCAGCACATCATCCCAACGATCACCGGCACCGCCTTTATCTGCAGCAAAGGACAACTCATTCAACAACCCGACGACCCGTTCCGCTTTGGCATCACCGTGGAAGGCCCCGCATGAATTCCTCCTCCCAGGCAGAATCAGCGATTGTCGTCGGCGCGGGCATCATCGGCATCGCTTGCGCACACTACCTGTCCAAAGCGGGTCTGCAAGTCACCGTCATTGATCGGAGTTCCCTCGCCGGCGCCTGCTCGCACGGAAACTGCGGCTATATCTGCCCGAGCCATGTTCTGCCGCTGACCGAACCGGGGGCGTTTAAGACCGCTTTGAAATCGTTATTCAACCCGCATGCCCCGTTTCGCGTCAAACCACAGTTCAGTCCCGCACTCTGGAACTGGATGTGGCAATTCGCCCGCCGCTGCACACATCGTCAAATGCTCGCAGCGGGAACTCATCTCAAAGCGATCCTCGATTCCTCGATGACCGAATACCAGAGACTCATCACAGAAGAACAGCTGGAGTGCGAATGGCAGCAAAAGGGGCTGCTGTATGTTCTGCGGTCCAAAGCCGGGATGCACGAATTTTCGAAAACAGATCAGATCCTGTCCGATCACTTTGGAGTGACCGCCCACCAAATCAAAGGCGTCGACTTACCCGCCTTCGATCCCGCCCTCAAGCACGACCTTGCCGGCGCCTTCTATTATCCGGACGATGCCTCGCTGCGCCCCGACCTGCTCAATTCCCAATGGATCGCCCGGCTCAAACAGCAGGGCGTTCAGTTTGTCGAGAACTGTGAATTGCAGGGACTTCAAAAATCGTCGGATCGAATCACACATCTGACAACTTCGTGCGGAGAATTGGAAGCGAATTGGATGATCTTTGCCGCCGGTGCCTGGAGCCCGCAGCTGTCCGCAGAACTGGAATGTCGCATCCCCATCCAACCGGGCAAAGGCTATTCCGTCACCATGCAGCGGCCCACGCCCTGTTCGCAGTATCCGATGCTGTTTCCCGAGCACAAGGTCGGCGTCTCCCCGTTCCAGAACGGTTATCGACTCGGTTCGATGATGGAATTCGCCGGTTATGACACCTCCCTTCCCCCACATCGCATTGCCCAGTTGAAGCGATCTGCCGAGCCCTATCTGCGCGCCCCCTTCACCGAAAACGAACAGGAGCGCTGGTTCGGCTGGCGCCCGATGACCTGGGACAGCCTGCCAATCATCGGTCGTACCCCCCGCTTCACAAACGCCTATCTCGCGACCGGCCACAACATGCTGGGCATGAGTATGGCCGCCGCCACTGGAAAACTGATCGCAGAACTCATTCAAGGCAAACCAACACACATCGACGCGACTCCCTTTTCGCCCACCCGCTTTTAAAACGCAGTATTGAGAACAAGAACGTGCAAACGTCCTCGCCCCATCCCCCCTTTCGTGTTTTTTCGTACCTTTCGTGGTAGAAATAAAACATCTCCTCTGTTTGCAGCAACCCAGCTCCCGCCGTGATCATATTGTCGATCTTTTCCTCAGCAAGTATACTCTCCAGCAGATAACAACCGCGTCGGCTAGTCTGTTTCCCCACAGCTTCGGAGAGCCCGTTAGATGAATTCAGCCCCTGCTTCCACCAACGACAGCTCAAACAGTGAACCCGATCTGGAACAGGCCGACCTGGAGACCGTCTATCAACGGCTCGAAACAACGGCCGCCGGTCTCACCTCAACCGAAGCCGCCCAGCGCCTCGAACAATACGGCCGCAACGAACTGGCTGATGAAGAAATCAGCGACTTGATGAAATTTCTGCGTTACTTCTGGGGGCCGATCCCCTGGATGATTGAGGCGGCCGCGTTTCTCTCCGCCCTCATCGGTCACTGGCCCGATTTCGGCATCATCATGGGGCTGCTGATCTATAATGCCGCCTCCGGCTTCTGGCAGGAGCGAAAAGCATCCAATGCGCTAGCCGCGTTGAAAGCTGGCATGGCGCCCAAAGCCCGGGCACTCCGTGACGGAAAGTTCTCCCTCATCGATGCCGCCGAAGTGGTGCCCGGCGATGTGATTCGGATCAAGCTAGGCGAAGTTCTCCCCGCCGACGTTCGTTTCATCGGCGGCGATTACATCAGCATCGACCAGGCCGCGTTGACCGGCGAATCGTTACCGGTGAGTAAAAAAGTGGGGGACAGCGGCTACTCCGGCAGTATTGCCAAGAAAGGGGAAATGACGGCCGTCGTCATCGGCACCGGGAAAAACACGTTCTTCGGTCGGACCGCCAGCCTCGTCGCGACCGCCGGCACTGCGGCTTCACACTCCCAGAAAGCGGTCGGGCAGATCGGCGACTTTCTGATCTTCCTGTCGATGGTGCTGGCTTTCGTCCTGTTCAGCGTGGAATTCTACCGGGACGTCATCGTGAAAGATGACTGGCACTGGACCGAACTGGTCGACATCCTGCGGCTGATCCTCGTTCTATTGATCGCTTCGATTCCCGTCGCCATGCCCACGGTGATCACCGTCACCAATGCCCTGGGCGCACTGGCGCTCTCGCGTAAGAAAGCCATTGTGTCGCGGCTGGAAGCCATCGAAGAACTGGCGGGCGTCGATATCCTCTGCTCCGACAAAACCGGCACACTCACCAAAAACCAGTTGAGTCTCGGCGAACCGATTCTGTTTGACACTGACAATCCTGAAACCATCACGCTCGCCGGTGCCCTTGCTTCACAACGGGATGACGACGATCCGATTGACCTGGCCGTCGTCGCCGGTCTGAAACAGACCGATGGACTCGATAGCTTTCGCGTGGAAAAATTCGTCCCCTTCGATCCGGTCAGCAAGTGTACCGAAACGACTGTTGTCGACGCGGACGGCAAAACCTGGAAATATACCAAGGGAGCCCCGCAAGTCATCATCGAACTCTGTCAGCTTGATGACGAAACGAAAACGAGAGGCGAACAGTCTGTACTTGATCTCGCCGCCCGCGGCATGCGGGCCCTCGGTGTCGCGGAATCCGCCGACGACGGCGCAAGCTGGAAGTTCCTGGGCATCCTGTCTCTGCTCGACCCGCCGCGAGATGATTCCAAAGAGACCATCCGGCAAGCACAGGAGCATGGAATCGAAGTCAAAATGATCACCGGCGATGACGTGGCCATCGGCAATGAAATCTCCGGCCAGTTGGGCATCGGCAATCATCTGCAGGCGGCCGCCGACCTGTTTACCAAAGAAATGGATATGAGCCATCTGCCCGAACCGATCACGGCCTGCGTAGAAAAGGCCGACGGTTTCGGCCGCGTCTTCCCCGAACACAAGTACGGCATCGTCAAAGCATTGCAGGACCGCGGGCACGTAGTGGCGATGACGGGCGACGGCGTCAACGATGCGCCGGCACTCAAACAGGCCGATTGCGGTGTGGCCGTCAGTGGTGCGACTGACGCGGCGCGGGCGGCTGCGGATTTGATTCTGACCGAGCCCGGCCTCTCAACCATCGTCGATGCCATCGATGAAGCCCGCAAGATTTTCGAACGCATTATCAACTACGTTTTGTTCCGCGTCAGCATGACGCTCGACATCATGTTTGTGGTGGTACTCTCAACCTGCTTCTTTGGTTTCTCGCCGCTCACGCCGGTGATGATCGTCTTCCTGGCGCTGCTCGACGACGTGCCCATCATGACCATTGCTTACGACAACACGCTATTGCCCGATAAACCGGTGCGTTGGAATATGCGGCGGCTGCTCACCATTTCCAGTCTGATGGGTCTCTTGTCGGTCATTCAGTCATTCACCCTGCTGTTGATCGGCATGGAGTGGATGGGCAATCATGACTGGCTCGCCTGGATCCATCTGACCCACGATCAACTGCAAACCGTCATCTTCCTGCAGATCGTCGCCGGCGGGCACCTGCTGCTGTTTGTCATGCGTTCCCGCAGCCTGTTTTTCATGCCCCCCTGGCCGGCACAACCGTTGTTTCTGGCAATCGTCGGCACACAGCTCCTTGCCGTTCTGATGTGTGGACTGGGCTGGTTTGTCTCTCCCATTCCCTGGGCGATCATCGGTCTGGTCTGGTTCTATATGCTGGTCTGGATGGTCATCCTCGATCTGGTCAAGCTGGCCATTTACCGTAGAGTCGAACAGAGCGAAAACCATCGCCCCGCCTGGTACAAACGATTTCTCAAAAGTCGCCTGAACCGGAAATAAACCAGCATCAAAACGATTTTCCCTTTCACTACCCCAAAACCGAGGTACCTTAACCATGGATTACTGTAAACAATTTCGCGTGACACCGGGGAGTAAAGTGGATCTGTCTCAGATCGACGCGGGCTACAAAGATGGGCAGAAATCCCGCGCAACTGCTGCGGACGAGATAAAAGCATATCAGAAGAAAATGCAGGAGCTGCAATACCTGATGTACGCCGAGGACAAGCGTTCGCTCTTGATCTGCCTGCAGGGGGGCGACGCTGCGGGAAAGGATGGCACGATTAAACATGTGCTTGGCGCCATGAATCCGCAAGGCTGCAGGGTTACCGGCTTCAAGGTCCCTTCCCACACAGAAGCGGCCCACGATTTCCTCTGGCGCTACCATCGCGCCACACCGGAAAGAGGTCAGGTCGCGATCTTCAATCGCTCGCACTACGAAGACGTACTAGTCGTTCGTGTACACAATCTGGTTCCCGAAGAGGTCTGGTCAAAACGTTACGAACACATCAATCACTTCGAACAACTGCTGCACGACAACAACACTCACATCTTGAAATTCTATCTGCATATCGATGCAGAAGAACAACTCAGACGCTTTAAAAAACGGATCGACGACCCCAAACGGCACTGGAAAATCAGTGACAGCGACTACGCCGAACGCCCCTTATGGCACGAGTACACCCAGGCCTTCGAAGCCGCCTTAAGCAAATGCAGCACGGAGCACGCCCCCTGGTTCATCATCCCCTCCAATCACAAATGGTTCCGCAATCTGGCCATCTCACATATCGTCGCTGAGACCCTGGAATCCCTCAACATGCAGTTCCCCGAACCCACTGTCGACATCAACGAAATCAAACAGAAATACCACGAGATGGTAGAGGAAGAAAATGGGAAATGAGAAGTTGAAACCACCTATGGGCTTCTAGAGCGCGCCACATCTAACCAGAGCGTGCTTCATTCTAATATACTCGGTTCAAACAACCTTGGAGACACAACAGTAAACCTGGACACAGGCTAAACCAGCACGATTCCTTGAATTGATAGGGGTAGGAAGGACCGGTTGCTTCCGGTCCCCCCTCCCTCCGAACCGGACGTGCGGTTCTCCCGCATCCGGCTCTCCGGTTGGTAGTTTTACCTCTGCGAGGATTGACTGGCCAGAACATGGGATTGTTTCAAGGAGAACAGTCCCTGTTCGGCAAAATAAGCATTGGGCCAGCGTAAATGATCGTGTCCTCGTCCGCGACCTTTGCCTTTACGACGTTTCCGAAGTATACTTCGCAGACGCATGCGAACCCACTGATCCAGGATGGTATACGTGGAAGGCTGGCAGTGTTGAAAATAATTGAACCAGCCACGTAGCGTCGGGTTGAGCTGTGCAATGATGCATTGAAGGCTATGCCCGTTCGTCCGCCTCGTCTTCTGCCGAATGGAGTCTTTGAATTTCTGGAGACTTTTCTTTCGAGGGAAGCGATAACGCCCCTGGAAAGTGTAACCCAGAAAATCGAAGCTCCCCTCGGCCATGTCGACGATGTGAGTCTTGTCCGGATGCAGCGTCAGGCCGGCTTCCGCCGTCCACTGCCGCACCATCTCCAAAGCTCGCTCGGCGTCTTCCCGAGTTCGACACAAAATCACGAAGTCGTCTGCGTAACGGACCATCTCAATTCCGGCTCCCGCCATCAAATGGTCGAGGGGATCGAGATAGATGTTGCTGAGCAACGGGCTGATCACCGCTCCCTGGGGGCTCCCACGATCGGGAGTCCATTCGGCAAGGTCATCTAGAATCTGTTGACGCAGAAACATCTCGATCAGCGTCAGCACCTGGCCGTCGCTGATTTTCTCCCGGACCCGATTCATCAACTTATCGTGGGGAATTGTGTCGAAATAGCTCTTCAAATCTGCATCCACCACATATGTGTAACCGCTTTCGAGCAGCGTATCGACACGCTGTAGCGCATCCTTACAGCCGCGCCCGGGACGGAAACCATAGCTTTGCTCGGCGAAATCCCGTTCGAAGATTGGTTCCAGCACTTGGCGTAATGCGGTCTGCACCACCCGATCCCGAGCTGTGGGAATCCCCAGAGGACGCAGTTCCCTGCTCCCCGGCTTGGGAATCCACTGTCGCCGGATTGCCTGCGGTTGGTAGTTTCCTTCCCGCAGTTGTTGCGACAGCTTTCTCAGGTTCGGGATCAATCGCTCGGCGAAGCGTTCGCAGCTGACGTGATCCACACCAGCTGCACCGCCGTTGGCGGCTACTCTACGAAACGCCTGATACAAATTTCGATCACGATCGACTTTATCGATCAGACTGAACCATTGGCCTCCTTTCACCCCCGTTTCGAGGGCCGTCAACATGCGGTCTGTCCAGACACATGGTTCTACCCAGTCCCAGCGGGACGAAGCTTCTCCGACTTGTTTAGCCGCAAACGGCACTCGCGTCGGTTTTTGTTCCCTGTTTCGGTTCATTCCACATCTACCTTCCTGCATCCCTTTGCTCCACGGGCGTTACCCCGCTTCTTCGCTAATATGGATGCTCTGACTCCTACCCAACTGGCTCTTCGTACCGGTCGGCTCCAGAGAATCCGGAATCCGGCACATGAACGCCATCCTTAAGATCGGGCAGGTCTCCCTGCTTCATCACATCAAACCTTCAGACCATTCCGTCTCCAACCACCCCTCGTTGCCCCCGGGACCGACCTGGTTTTGAACCACGGGGCTGACCGTCGCGGAACCGCTGGCAGCGGTCCCGCACCCACTCGGCAGAGTTTCGCACGACGTCACTTGGGCTTCGCCATTCCCTAGCTGGCTCACCACAACGAAAAGCCGAATCGAGTTCGTTATCCTACGGACTAGTCGTTCACATCCGGTTGCTCTCCACCTCCTCTCACGAGAACGCAGTTACCTTCTGTTACGAAGTTCAGGTCAAACTTCGGCAAGGACTTTCACTTCGCTGATTCAATGCGCTTGCAGGCGCACTAGGGGTCGGTCCATGTGCCGACCCGCCTCGCGAGGAACGTATCAGTTTCACAGGTCCCATGGATCCAGAAACAACAGACCAAATGAAGGGGTGAGCCCGAATGCAATTCGGGCCGAGCGCAGCGAGCAGGAAATAACAATTCAAAGTATCACTTCAAAGTGAATGATTCGAATGCACCTTGCCAGAATAAGAGGCACCTCTCAGAAACACACTACGAACACACCGCCACTTCCTGTTGCCTGCGGCAATACCGAATTACATTCGGAACCGCCCGCCAAGAATGCCATTCTTAAGCACTGTTTGGCAAGCCAACCGTGGCACCCAACTTGGATCTTTTTCGTGTGCTTTCGTGCCTTTCGTAGTAGCAAAAAAATGTGTTCCTCTGCAAGTTTTCTTTTGCCCCTCACCCTCCGTTTTCTATAATAAAAGTTCATTGATCTATTCATCCCTCACGCCGCGACTTTTCAAACACGGGAATATGCAATCATGGATCGCAGAAAATTCTTACAGGGTTCCGCCGTCGGTCTGGCCAGTCTTTCGCTCGAACAGGTCGCCAAAGCCTCCGCCAGCGAACGCGTGCGGGTCGGCGTGATGGGTGCCGGCGGTCGTGCCTCGGCCTTGAATCAATATTTCGCCGCCAATCCGAATGCAGAAATCGTGACCATCGCCGAAGTCGATTCCGCCCGCCTGGGTAACACCGTCGATACCGTGACTAAGCTGCAAGGCAAACGGCCAAACGTCGTCAAAGACTTTCGACATCTGATTGATGATCCGAGCCTCGATGCAATCGTTATTGGCGCCCCCGATCACTGGCACGCGATCCCCACCATCCTCGCCTGCCAGGCCGGGAAAGACGTCTACGTCGAAAAACCGGACGGCCATAATATCATCGAAGGCCACCGCATGGTCGCCGCGATGAAAAAGCACAATCGCATCGTGCAGATGGGGTCGCAGCATCGTTCCACCGAACGGCTCAAGTCGGCGCTCGACTATATCCGCAGCGGCGCTCTCGGTCGCTGTCTCGTTGCCAAAGCCTGGGAAAGCACCAAACAAGGCAACATCGGCAATCCCCCCGACGGCACACCTCCGGAAACCGTCGATTACGATATGTGGCTCGGCCCGGCGAAAAAACGCCCCTTCAATAAAAATCGTTTTCACGGACGCTGGCGCTGGTTCCACGATTACGGTACCGGCGACCTGGGTAACGACGGCGTACATCGGCTCGACATGGCGTTTGCCGCGCTGAACGCCGCCTGCGAAGCACAGGGGGACGATGCGATTTCTCTCCCTTCCAAAATTTCCGCAACTGGCGGCAAATGGTACTTTGATGACATGCAGGAATGGCCCGATACGCTCCAGGTGACTTACGAATATCAGAGCAAAACACCGAAGATTCTGACCTACGAAATGCGGATCTGGGCTCCCTATCATTATCACGGCGAATCCGAGGGCGCCGTCATCTACGGCGACAAAGCCCACATGACGATCGGCAACAGTCGCTGGCGCGTATACGGCGAACGTGGCAAACTGATCAAGGAAGTCAAAGGCGACAGCGTTGCCGCCCCCCACGTGCAGAACTTTATCGAATGCATCAAGACCCGCAACAAACCAGCCTGCGATCTGGAAACGGTCGGGCACCCCGCGTCCGTCCTCTGCCACGCCGGCAACATCGCCGCCCGCGTCGGCCGCACACTGGTCCTCGATCCGAAAACAGAAACCTTCGAAAACGACAAAGAAGCCAACCAACTCCGCGGCCGCGAAGAATGGCGCGCCCCTTGGGTCTTGCCGGAAGTCTGATTATTAAACGGGTACGTACGCCACCTGTCGGCTGGCCCGACAGTGTTGGTCATGTAGGGGTCGGTCTATGTGCCCGCCCGCCTGTCGATATTCAATCCCAAAGTACTCTTGGAACGGAACCGGAAACAAACGATGTTTCTCAACACACAATCAGCATAGATACCGCGGGCTGCCACATAGTGTAGCCCCTACATTAAATAGAACAAGAACGTCTTTCATTCATTATTGGGCAAGCCAACAGTGACACCCAACCTGGATCGTTTTCGTGTGTTTTCGTGCCTTTCGTGGTAGCAAAAAAACACATTCCCTCTATCACGACTACTGTTTCAACGGGTTCGTCTCCAGAATAATGTCATTAATCCCCGACTGATTAAAGCCTTTGAAGCCGTCTTCTCGCTGCAGGATTTCCAGGTGCGAGCCGATGGCTCCTTTTGTGCGGAATTTGTCCGCTTCTTCATCAGTAATCAAGCCGTCATCCAACAGGGACTGAATTCGGCTCTCTTTGACCGGCCAGATTTCCCCCGCCGTAAACGCCTGACGCAGATGAGGCAGATCGGTAAACGGCTTCATCGTCTTCACATCGTTCTCGTCCGCCAGTTGATCCCGGGCAGCGTCGAAGTCGAACAGGCATTCCAGGTGATGCATGCCCGCCTGCAGAAACGCTTCGCCGTGCAATCGGCACCAGAGCCCCACCGTTCCCAGTTCGTTTAGTTCAGTTAGAGGTTCATGCGCGAAGTCCTGCGAGACTTCTTCGGGGGAAAGATCCACGTCGGCAAAAATGACAACGCCGGTCGTCGGATGCTCGAGTACCTGCGCACCCCAACCTGCCTCTTTGCCTGCATAAAACCGTTCGCGCAATTGGAAACCGAGCAGTTCCAACAGCGAGATCAATCGCCAGAAATGTTTTCGGCTTGAACGATAGGTATGATGATCGTGATTCGCCCAACCCACGCCCAGCAAATCCTGCCGCGCTTTTTGAATGCGGGCGACCGCGTTCCGTTGCTGCCAGTATGCCCGCTCAGCTGCGAAAAACAAATCGCAGGTCCGGTCGACGCCCAGATCTTCAATCGCGACGCGAATCATCGACTCAGCATGTTCAAAGCCGTCCACATCGCCGGCAAAATCCCGCTTGCGTAAATGAAAGGCCTGAGCATGATAGAGCAGGTCTTTTAAATCCGGATCAGGCTGCTTCTTCACCGCATCGATGCGGACGCCGTGGCGTTCAATTACGTTCAGTTCGACTCCGTCTTCATGAAATGCCACTCGCTGACGCACGGCAGCACCCGGGGCTCCTTTAATGGGGAGTTCCAGCGCACATTGATGGACGGCTAAAAAATCTACCACCGAATCGACGCGCACATAGAGCGACTCCGACTCCCCGCTGCTCGCCTGAATGGCGGGAAAATGTGCCGCCGGATGCTGGAACAGTTTGAATTTCACACCGCTGGCCACTTCATAACCCAGGCTAATCAGTGTCTGTTCCAGTTCGTCGGACCAGTGCAATTCAAAATGATCGACCCAGTCAATCAGCCGAGTTCCGGTTTTCGTCTGAAAATCCTGCGCAAATTGTTTGATACGTGGGGATTGTGCACAAAACGCATCAATCCGCTCGTTCAGGAACGCGGCGGTCTCGGGATAGCGTTTCCAATCAAAAGTCGCAAGTTGTTGTCTGGTCATAATTTATCTCCTTACAACCATATTGTTTCGTGGCCCGTTCGAAAGTCAAGACGCCACTCTTCTATTAATACGCGAAATCTCGCCAAAACAGAAACTCAATCAGAAAAGCACTTTTCGGCGTATATAATTGTGTAGAGGTTCCCTCTATCATATCACATCTTTCATCCCTGTCTGGAGAACCTGCCATGTCTCAAACGATCTTATTAATCGGCGCGGGAAAAATCGGACGGATGATCGCCTCGCTGCTCACCAAGTCAGGCGATTATCAACTGCGAATCGCCGACCGTGTCCCCGCTGCCCTCGAACGAATACAACAACGCATTCCCACCGCAGAAACACGCGTGCTCAATGCCGACTCGCATGCCGAACTGGTCCACCTGATGCAAGGCTGCACTGCCGTCATTTCAGCACTCAGCTTTCGCGAAAATCCGGGAGTCGCCCGTGCTGCGCTCGAAGCGGGGGTGAATTATTTCGATCTCACCGAAGACCGGCAGACCACCGCCGCCGTCAAAGAGATCGCCGACGATGCCGTTCCCGGTCAGGTCTTCGTGCCCCAATGCGGCCTTGCCCCCGGTTTTGTGACTATCGTTACCAATCATGTCATGAAATGGTTTGACGAAATTGACACTGTCCGCATGCGCGTCGGTGCGCTGCCACAACATCCAACCAACGCGCTCGGCTACAATCTGACCTGGTCCACCGACGGGCTGATCAATGAATATTGTAATCCCTGTGAAGTGATTCACGGACACAAAATCAAAAACCACCTCCCCCTGGAAGGACTGGAGCAGTTCACTCTCGACGGCAACGTCTATGAAGCCTTTAACACATCAGGAGGACTGGGAACGCTCTGTGAAACAATGGACGGACATGTTCGAGAGTTGAATTACAAAACCATCCGTTACCCCGGTCATCACCAGCTGATGAAATTCCTGCTGAGAGACCTGCGGCTCAGTGAGCGTCGCGAATTGCTCAAAGATATCATGGAACATTCGATCCCCGTCACATTCCAGGATGTCGTGATTGTGTTCTGCACGGTGCGGGGAAATCGCAATGGACAGTTCGTCGAAAAGAGCGACTTGCGCAAACTGTATGCACAGGAAATCAACGGCGAAGTCTGGAGTGCCATACAGCTTACCACGGGAGCCGGTATCTGTGCCGTCGTCGATCTGGTACAACAAAATCAGATCAAAGGGACCGGCCTGATCCGACAGGAAGAGATTCCCTTCGACCAATTTATCAATAACCGTTTCGGCTGCTATTATGAAACAGAAACCTTTGCCCTGGATTAATCGACATTCATCAAGCGAGCAAAACCATGACTTATTCCATCCATGAAGCATTACAGCGAATCGGCGTTGTGGATCAACCCGCGGCGGTCGCTGTCGGAACGAAATGGCAAACCGGTGCAGGCGAACTGCTCACGGGCAAGTCCCCCATCGACGGCTCCACGCTGGCCACGTTCAATGAAGCCACACTCGGCGATGTCGGCCTGGTGGTCGATACCGCACAGAGTGCCTTTCTGAAGTGGCGCGAAGTTCCCGCTCCCCGTCGCGGCGAATTCGTGCGTCTGCTCGGCGAAGCCTTACGGGAACACAAAGCCGATCTGGCGACCATCGTCAGCTGGGAAGCCGGCAAGATCACCCAGGAAGCAATCGGCGAAGTCCAGGAGATGATTGACATCTGCGACTTCGCAGTCGGCTTGAGCCGTCAGCTTTATGGAAAAACGATCGCCAGCGAACGACCGGGACACCGCTTAATGGAGCAATGGCATCCCCTGGGACCGATTGGCGTGATCAGTGCCTTCAACTTCCCGGTCGCTGTCTGGGCCTGGAACGCCATGCTGGCCTTCGTCTGTGGCGATACCGTCATCTGGAAACCATCCGAAAAAACGCCCCTCTGCGCGATTGCCTGCCAACAGATTGTGAATCAGGTCGCGCAGAATTTTCCGGAAGCCCCCAATGGCATCTCGAACCTGATCATCGGCGGTGCTGAGATCGGCAACGCCCTCGCCGAGCACCATGATGTCCCGCTGATCTCCGCCACCGGTTCGATTCCGATGGGCCGGGCGGTCGCCACCACTGTTGCCAAGCGTCTCGGGCGCAGCCTGCTGGAACTGGGGGGCAACAACGCGATGATCGTCACCGAATCAGCAGACCTTGAGATGACAGTCCGCTCGGCTCTATTTTCCGCCGTCGGGACCTGCGGTCAACGCTGTACCAGCCTGCGGCGTCTCATCGTGCATGAAAGCATCGCCGATCAACTACTGTCGGCGTTGAAAAACGCCTACCAGCGATTGCCCATCGGCAACCCGCTTGAACCCGGTACACTCGTTGGCCCGCTCGTCGATCAACGGGCTCTTGAGACCATGCAGCACGCGTTGAAAACCGCCAAACAACAAGGTGGCATCGTCCATTTCGGACATCAAATCGATGAAACAGAATATGCAGACGGCTGCTACGTGCATCCCGCGATTGTCGAAATGCCCGGGCAGACCGACATCGTCCAGCAGGAAACCTTCGCCCCCATTCTGTACGTCATGCGGTATCGAACGCTCGATGAAGCGATCGAAATGCACAACGCCGTCCCACAGGGGCTTTCTTCTGCGATCATGACGAATGATATTCGGCAGGCAGAACAGTTCCTCTCTCCTGCCGGCTCTGACTGTGGTATTGCGAATGTCAACGTCGGCCCGAGTGGTGCGGAAATCGGCGGCGCGTTCGGCGGCGAAAAAGAGACCGGCGGCGGCCGCGAATCCGGCTCCGACGCCTGGAAAGCCTACATGCGCCGCACGACGAATACGATCAACTATTCAACCGAATTGCCATTGGCACAGGGCATCAAGTTCGATCTGTAATCATTCTATCCGAACGATACGCGTACCAACTGTGAGCGGGTCGGCGCTAGCCGCCGGTAGGTACGCTGGTTTGTGTTTCGATACCGGTGGCTAGCGCCATTCCGCTCATTTTTGTTAAAAACCAGCTATAAAATCGCATTCGTTTTTCTACTCTTCGAATGTTGCCCCAGGCTTTGATCTTCGCTCCGGCACTTCGAATTTCTCCACTGTATTCTCTTCCGGAAAAACCACCGCCGTCTGATAATCAGCAAACAACGGCTCGGCTCTCTGGCCTTCGTCATCTTCAGCAGAAGCACGCACACTGCGTCCCTTGATAATCACCTTGTACGCGCCGCCAACGACACCCCGGCCTGCCTCTGCCGTGTTAAATTTGCCGTCATTAATCTCCGCGACTCCCTGCGGCCCCGTGTTTCCTTCATCGGCATCGGCAATAAACAGCACAGAGCCAAAGGGAACCGGTTTCCCTTTATAACTCACGGTGCCGGAAACATCGTATAACGTGACATCGCTGCCCCCTGCACCACAACCTGCCAACAACAGACTACCTATTCCGAAGAGTACCATCATGCAACGCTTAAGACGAGTCATTTTTCCCACCCGACTAACGACCCAATGAGATAAAAAAACATCTCCCGAAAATATTTACAGGAGATGTCTGTTTTCTGGTCAACTAGAATTCCAGCGTATTCGTTTCGCCCCCTTCACGACTGGCGGTCGCGAGGTACACATTCATGTCCACATTTTCAGAAGCGAAATGTACGCTGCCATCGGCCATCAGCAGATGACAGCCCCCTTCATGAACACTACCGAAGCTCATATTGTTGAACTCGCCAGAGACAAATCCGTGTACGTTGATGCCAAATTTGACATTCTTACTGCTGCCGCAGGAATCATTATGACAGCCCCGATTCCAGCCACGCGGTGCGATAGCTTCGGTCAGATATTTGTGCCCCGACATCTCGCCGACCATGATCGTATTCGAACTCCCGTCCAGAATGTCCCGCAATCGTATTTTAGATCGAGGACCTCCCAGCACGCCCATATTGGAAACATCATTCCCGCTTCGGCAATTCGGCACCGAAGTCCCGGACGACGGATTTTCACACTCCAGCTGATAAGGCGCCGAGGTCGTGGCATTGGTTCCTACCGGCCCCATATTGCCAACATAATGCGAAGCATACATCGGAGCGGAACCGACGACTTCACTGGTATGTGTTGAGTGCGTTTTGTTGGAACTGGGACAGAGAAAGACTGGCGGCACATTCAGGCAGACCTGTCGATTTGCGGAATAGGAATAACCCCGATTTAAATTGAATGATTCATACATGGGTGCCTGATCCACAAACGGCAGGATCATCACCAGAAAGCTCATACTTACATTATTTGCCGTACTGGCAGAAGTTCCCGAACCGATCGACCTACCAAATCCTCCTTGAGGAAAGATGCGATGTGTCTCGTGATAGTTGTGCAGTGCCAGACCGATCTGTTTCAGTTGATTCTTACAGGTACTGCGACGGGCCGCTTCCCGAGCCTGTTGAACGGCCGGCAATAATAGTGCAATTAAAATCGCAATAATCGCAATCACCACCAGCAACTCGATCAGAGTAAAACCCTTTCGACCTCTTCTATCAAACGAACGCATGACTTATCCTTCACTAATCAAAAACAAACAATAATCCCTGAACAAAAATAAAACTCCTGATAACTACGTGTCACTTTTTTATTTCAAAAGTGGCGTGTGCCACTGTCGGCTTGCCCGAAAATGCTTGTGAAAGCGTTCCCACTGTGAGCGGCTCGGCGCTAGCCGCCGGTAAGTGCGCTGGTTTGTGTTTCGATACCGGTGGCTAGCGCCATGCCGCTCGTTTTTTGTATTAAACCAGCTATAAATTCACATTTTTCGTATTCCGGGGTGGCACTGTTGGCTTGCCCAACAGTGATGATATCTGGCCTCAGGCAACCATCACCCAAACACCTCACCAATCACTTCCCCTCCCAGCACCGTGGCAATCTCTTTTCGGTTGTTATGCATAAAAAACAGTTTGTGCTGATCGAGTCCCAGTGCATGTAACAGTGTGGCATGCAGGTCTGCAGGAGAGACCGGCCGTTCGACCGGCGTATATCCCAGGTCATCCGTCTGACCGATGATCTGTCCCCCTTTCACACCGCCACCGGCCATCCACATGCAGTACGTTGTTGGCAGATGATCGCGGCCCCGGCGGTCTCCTTTTGCGGAACCTTCCGTGGTTGGCGTGCGTCCGAATTCGCCCCCCCAGATCACCAAGGTTTCATCCAGTAGCCCCCGCTGTTTTAAATCCTGAAGCAATGCCGCCACCGGTCGATCAGTGGCTTTGGCCCGCCTGGTATGATTGGCTTTGATTGCGCCGTGCGCGTCCCAACCGCCGTTCCGCAGCTGCACGACTCTTACGCCCCGTTCCACCAGCCGTCTAGCAATCAGACAATGCCTGCCGAATTCCGCCGTCGGTTTCTCATCCAGCCCATACAGTTTTGCGGTCTCTACCGATTCGCTTTCCAGATCGAACACTTCCGGCGCTGATGTCTGCAGACGAAATCCGAGTTCATAGGAAGCAATCCGCGCTTCCAGTTCTGAATCCTGCCCGAGTTGCGCCAGATGTTCTTGATTCATCCACTTGATAAAGTCCAGTTGCTCACGACGATTCCCCTGCGAATAACCGGCGGGCATCTTCGTATAAGGAATCCCCCGCTTGCCATCCACGAGTGTGCCCTGATAGCGCGACGGCAAAAATCCGTTGCCCCAGCCCGGCGTCTGTGGTGCCGGGCCGCTGCTGTTCGACAGCATTGAAATAAATCCGGGCAGATCGCGGCTCTCGCTCCCCAGTCCGTACGTCATCCACGACCCGAGACTGGGGCGATCCCCAATCGCCGAACCGGTCAGCGCGATACATTCACCCGGACCATGCACGGGCACACGGTGATTCACCGAACGCATCACGCAGATTTCATCGATCAGCTTCGCCGTTTCCGGAAACATATTAGAGACAGGAATCCCACTCTGACCATACTTCTTAAACTTGAAAGGCGACGCCATCAACTTCGACCCCAGCCCCGCCCGCGGAATATTCGGAACCCGCGCCGCAATACTATCCGGCACCGGCTCTCCTTCCAGCTTCGTTAACAGCGGTTTCGGATCGAACGTATCGACCTGGCTTGGCGCCCCCGACATAAACAGAAAGATCACACTCTTCGCCGTCGCGGGAAAATGACTCTGACCGGTCACCGCCGGCGTCCCATCTGCAGCATGTAACAGTCCCTCGTCTGCCAGCAACGATGCCAACCCCAGCGCACCAAAGCCGAGTACACTCTGCCCCAGCATGTCACGACGGCTAAGTGGCGGTGAGGAAAAACCGGAATTCATATGGATCGGATTGAATGACATAATTGCCCTCGGAATTAAGGGATATAAATAAATTCGTTCAAATTGAGTAACGCATGGCACAACATCGAAAGCCGACGTTCGTCTGACTCTGCAGAACTGTCTGATTGGAAAAAGGTCAGCGACCGCTTCTGTTCCTGCGCTGTCGGCTGACGTCCCAGCACACGCACAAACGCCTGCACTACCTGCTGACCGTGATCGTCGTCTGTTTCGGCAACGATGTTTTTCGCCAGCACCTGCGCCCGACGGTCCATAAACTGACTGTTCAACATAAACAGCGGCTGCAGTGCCACCGTCGAAACCTGCCGCCGCGAACAACTGGCGATACTGTCCGGCGCATCGAACATCGCCATCACCGACGGCATCTCGCTCCGGCGCTGAAACAGATAAATTGTCCGCCGCAAATTTGCTTCTTCGCGTTCCTGAGGCACGCTCGGTCCGCCCAGTTCGCGCTTCAATTCACCCGTTGCACACAGTATCGAATCTCGAATCGCTTCCGCTTCCAGTCGACGTCGCGGCCAACTCCAGAGCAACCGGTTTTCCGGGTCCTGTTTCAGATTCGCTTCGTTGAAGGAACGTGCCTGACGATAAGTCGATGACAATACAATCTGTCGATGGATGTGTTTCGTACTCCAGCCCCGTTCCATCAACTCAGTCGCCAGCCAGTCCAACAGTTCCGGGTGCGACGGCGGTTCCCCCTGCACGCCGAAATCGCTGGGCGTGGAAACCAGGCCTCGTCCGAAATGATACTGCCAGAGCCGATTCACCCAGACCCGCGATACCAGCGGATTCTTGCGACCGGTCAGCCAGTCGGCGAGCGCAGTCCGCGAAAGTTTTTCCGAATCGACGGTCGTCGCTCCCAGCACCGCGGGCCAGCCTTTGCCTACTTCCGGTCCCTGTTTATGCACATCACCGCGAATCAGAATGACGGATTTCGTCTGTTTTAACCGTTCGGCGGAATAGGGAATCGGATCGCGGTTCACCACCGGCAGCCGTTCAATCTGCTTCTGCCCTGTGAGTGGTGAATAATAGCCCCACGTGTGTGGCTGCTTCGTGTGGGCAAAGCGTTTTCGATTGATCAGTTTCTTGGCTTCGCGTTGATAAAAATCAAACGTTCCTTTCGGCATCCAGGTTTTCATCTCAGTCGGATTCGGCAAGCCGTCCCCTTTGAGAGACAGGTTGCCCAGTTGACCGTTTACGAAAAAACCCTGCAGTCGATAGTAGTCCCGCTGTGTTAAGGGATCGAATTTATGATTGTGACACTGTGCACATTCCAGCGTCAGCCCCAACAATGCACCGCTGGTGACATTCACGATATCAACGAGCACGTCGTTTCGCTGGGCTGCCTTATCCATTTGATTGCCGCTGATGCGGGCCGACGCTAAAAAACCGGTCGCAATCACATGCTCGTCCGCATAAGGCTTGAGTTCATCGCCGGCGAGCTGTTCCCTGATGAACTGATCAAACGGCTTGTCTGCATTAAAACTCTCAATCACATAATCCCGATACCGCCACGCATAGGGTCGCGGCAGGTCATGCTGATAGCCGTGACTTTCCGCCCAGCGCGTCAGATCCAGCCAGAAACGCGCCCAGCGTTCGCCATAATGTTTTGACGCGAGCAGCCGCTCGACCAGTTTCTCATAGGCCCGCGGATCGGTGTTATGAACGAAGGCCTCAATCTCATCCGCGCTCGGCGGCAGTCCCGTCAAATCCAGCGAAAGCCGGCGAATCAACGTCGCTTTATCGGCTGCGGGAGCAGGCTTGATCCCCGCTTTCTGCCACGCACGGGCGATAAAAGCATCGACGGGCGTGCGAACCGGCTTGCTCCCGTCTACTTTCGGCACACCCGGTCGTTTGATGGTTTGGAAGGCCCAGTGATCCGACTCCGTTTTCGGTGTGGGCAGCAACTTGTAATCCCACTTCGCTCCCTGATCGATCCAGGCACGCAGCTTGGCGATTTCCTGTTCCATGAGCGCCGTCCCTGCATCGACGGGCGGCATCCGTTCTTCTGCGACTTGTGTTGAGACCAGTTCGACCAGCTTACTCTGCTCGCTGTTTCCCGGTACAATTAACTCTTCCCCGGTACTGAAGCCGAGCAGTTCCTCATACACATCCAGCCGATAGCCCGAATCGGGATTCGCCCCCGCATGACAACTGAAACACTTCGCTTTGAGCAACGGATAAATCTCTTTCTCAAAATGTACCGGCTCTGCCCAGGCGGTCTGCTGTTTCGTCGCCATTTTCGGAATCTGTTCGGGCGAAAGATCGAGCACATCACTCCACGTGCGGCTCAAGACCAGGTCGCTCACATAGATCCGGTCATCAAGTTCGGTTTTATAGCCCGTTGCAAAACCAACCCAACTCACGCCGTTCACACTCTGCGGATTCACGGTCGTCGCCACGGGGCGTTCCAGATCACCGGGCTTTGGATCGACCCACAATTCGAATTTGGTAAAGCCGGCCCGTAATGATTTTTCGGGCTTCGATAAGCGTCCGACGATCAGATAATCCCGATCGCGTTGGAGTTCCACCGAACTCCAAGCCGTCTTCTGCGAACCGATCCGCACCATGAATACGACTTTTCCCTTGTTGGGACCACTGGACGCCACATGCACGCCGATGTTGGGAGTGTGATTCGCATGCACGGCGTTGTCAGTGCCTTCGTAGCGATCCAGCCAGAACACGAAGAACTCCCCCTCATCGCGCTGCTTCGCGTCGGCTGCATAACGGAAGCGGAATCGCAGAAACAGTTCCTGATCCTGGTACGTCTGCTTCAGCTCTCGCCGCAGAGGGTTGTTCCGCTGCACCGAACCCTGAATCAACGCTTCATGGGCGATTGCGTTGTGTTTTTCGTTGGATGTTTTATGCTTCGCGTCAACAAACAGCGCCGGCTGCCGTTGCGAGAGCACCCAGCCCCCCTTCCAGCCAAACCCGGGTTGATTCTTCTTCAGCGTATCGATCTGCCGATTAACTAAACCGTGTGCGAGTCGTGGCGACTCCTCCGCAAACGTCTGTTGAGAACCGAACAGCAGTCCGCAAACCAGCAACGTCAATATTACTCGCCAGGAAAATAAATCAGATGTCAGAGCACGATGCATCACAAATCTTTCAGTCCAAATATTAAGAAAATCAGTTCTGCCCGGCGGGTCGGGTCACCGATTCAAAAGTATCACCAATCACCAGACGATCCAGATAAAGCGAATCGCTGACTTCGGTGTACTGACCGATCCGCACTCCCAGTGCGTTGATCGATTTCAGCAGGTTGGCCTCTTTATTCCGTTTGACAACCGCATCGGGAGTCTCACTGCGATCTCCCACCGGATTGACCCAGAATTCCAGGTGATTAAAGAATTTCGAGTTCTTTTTGGAAAGATGCCCCACCAGCAGAAACGTTTCATCGTCCACAGGTTGCTCAAAAAAGGCTTCCTGTTTCACGTTGAAGCGGGCAAAGAATTTTCGTTCTTTAAATCCGATACTCGGAACCCGGGCATGGCTGGACCCCATGCCGCCCATCGAGCTATCGAACCAGAGACCAAAGAAATCGTCTTCGTCCACGCCATGATATTGAACCAGCATGCTGAAGTAGAAATCATCGATGAGTGGCGTTTCCAGTTTGCGGGCAATTCGATGTGCAAGCGAAGGGTAAGCATGATGATGCCCGCGGGCATGCACGATCATCGGACCGCCATCCAGGTCTTTCCACCGCAGTTGTTTTTCAGGAATCATCAATCGCGTAAAGTTCTGATCGGTCCACCAGCCCTCATGGCTGAATCCCAGGCCTCCGCTCTGCTGAAACAGAGACCCCGTCGGATATTCAAAGTCTTCCCCCACCCGGATCTCCTTCGGTAGCGTTGATTTTTCTCGGATGAGAGAGACCTGATTCATCGGTTCTGAATTTTCAAAACCGGTTGCTTCCTGAGGTGGATAGTTTCCTGACTTTGCTGCAATGAGCTGCTCTGGCGTTGGTGCATCGGCGAACTTCGCCGGCGTTACGCTGATTTCGGCCCCCTTGACATTCCCTTTGGAAAACCGGAGTGCCTGGCTCGCTTTCAAACTGGCAATCATTTGACTTTCCGCAGATACCGGCTTCACGCCGACTTCGCCTTCAAACACATGCACTTCCGCTTCGCCCGATGCATCCACAACCGTACCGAAGCGGGTTCCCTGATCCACGATCCGAATTTGATTCGTATCCACAGTAAAGCCCAGTGCTTCTTCCGGCACATAGGCGGACAGCGTACCATAATGCAAAATAGCATTCAGTGGCGAACAAAGTTCAATCTCCGCCGGTCCTTCCAGCATGACGCCGGCACCACTTTCAAACCGAATCCGTGCGATGCCCGACTTCAACCGCAGGGATTCCCCCGTGGGAAATCTGGTGCCGTACGGAATCTCTTCTGTGCCCCGGTCTTCCCAGACCGCATCTTCCGTATCGAGTAGCATTCCTGCATAGCCGGGCACAACTGCATTTGGCTGCTCTGCTGTTTTCTGTTGCTCGGCCTGATTGAACCAGAAAAATCCCCCCGCCAGTAGCAGCACCACGGCAGTCGCAATCCAGGACAACCAGCTCAAGCGGCTTCGTGATGTGGGCTCGACTGTCGTCACGACATCGACATTGATGGAAATTTTCTCGTCTGTTTCCGACACCACAAGTGCTTCCAGACTGAATTCTTCCGGCACCGCGGCATACAAGTTCGACGTCAGCAAGGAATCCAGGTGAATCTGATTCGTGTATTCTTCAATCAACTCGGGGTGAGTATTCAGAATCTCCGTGAGCCGTGCGTCTTCGTCTGTTGTCAATCTGTTTTCAAGCATGCGGCTGGTGAGTGCCGCCAGCTCTTTGCGAACTGCTTCATGTTCGGGGTTCATAATCGTGCCTCCTGGGCCACTGTCTTTTGGATACACTCCATGAGCGTTTTCCGAATGCGGTATAAGGTCATCGAAACCGCGTCGGCTGTTCTCCCTGCTTCGGATGCGATCTGGTTTACAGGCATCGCATCACAATACCGGCTCTCCACCAACTGCCGATGTTCGGGATGTAGTTTTTCCATACAATAGGCGAGTGCCTCCGCATGCGATTTCGCTTCCACCGCCCGCCGGGTCGCCACCGCGGCAATCTGTTCCAGTGTCTGTTCGTCAAACACGGCCTGTCCGTCGTTCTTGACTCGCTTGAAAAACGCCAGCGCCTGCAGCTGAGCAATCCGGCACGACCAGGGCAGAAACTCACGATCCCAGTCATACTCGTTCCGCTTCCGCCACAGAACGGTATTCGTTTCCTGCAGCACATCATCCACATCCGCAGCCCGACGAATCAGCGCCACCAAGAGCCCCCGCAACACTGGCTGGCTCCCGGCAATCAACGCAACATACTCTTCATCGAGATCACGATTCGACAAAACGGAAACCTCTCCTGCGCAAGATAAGGCGACATCCAATCAAAACAACACTCCGCATAAGTTCATTAGATCAACAGGCTCTAATCTAACGCAGAATTTTTGAAAAAAATAATAGGCAATAACAGAAGCGTATCAGTCATATTCGATAAACTATTTAACAGTTGAGACTTGCGCAATTTTAGAGGATAGTCCCGAAAGCAATTCGGGCCGAGCGCAGCGAGCAGGAGGTCACAGCCCAGGCAGACAATTCATAGTAGAGCAACCAATAGGATTTCATCGGTCAACATGAGGCAGACTGACTCACAAAACACCGTTTACCCAGCCATTTTCTCTCCACCAACCCACACCAGAAAATTTTCGTGTCTTTCGTGCTTTTCGTAGTAGAAATCATTTCGAGCCTTTCGCGGTCCGCCTACCGTCCGTCATAACAAAACAGCCCCAGCACCCAAACCGGTTTTTCCTGTGCCTGCAATTTGATCCGATGTTTACCGAACGGTAATCCCGTTACGCCGCGGCGGTTCTCGATGAAATGTTTCCGTCCCTGTGAATCCGTAAACGGTTCGCTGGTCGGTTGTGACCAGACCGTTTTACCATCGACTTCAGTCACCAGCGTACCTCCTTCTGTTCGATCCAGCCAGGCGATCGACAAATCGGTCGCTTCGACTTCAATTTCAATCGCTTCACCCGGCTTCAGGTAAAACGCCTGCTCTCCATAGGGAGCACCCCACGTCGATTTGAAAGTCTTCACGGGCGACGTCCCACGCCAGCCTTTCGCCTCCACGCCATAGAACCGGCGGTTCAATCCCACTTTACAATCGACCGTCGAGAGCCGCGCACTTGTGTTGGGAATTTCAATGATGTGCCGATCTCCGCGCGATAGCCGCCCATGCACGAAGGTCGAATTCCTCGGATTGGGACGCGTGAAACTGCTCCGTCCATGTCCCGCATTTTGTGCTGGCTGACCATCGATCATTAACTGCATCATCTCCCGTTTGTTATCCGCCCAGAGGTTGAAGGCCGCCTCTTCCAGAATCATCATCCGTCCGTCTACAATCCGCGGACTGTTAGCATCAAAGCGGATCATTTCTCCTTCCCAGTTCGCTGCATAATCATTCATCCGCGCGGGCAACTGTCGTTGCGGGATTCCTGGCTGCGGATTCTCAGGCATCTCGAAGACCTGCTCCAACTGTTTGAACCAGAGATAATGACTGGCGGCTCCCGGGTGCCCGCCATCGGGCGCCAGCGCGTACTGATTGCAGGTTGTTTTCAAATCCGTCAACAATTGCCCCAGATCGACAAAGGGAATTCCGTAATGCGCGCAGAGTTGCTGCATCGGTTCGGTCATCGAATTCGGCTGCCCTTTATCACGAATCCACATGCACGAAACAAATTCCACGCCGGGATAGTGTCGCTGAAACCAGCGAACGGCTCCTTCATAGGCGGCAATTTCATCAGGACGGTCAATATGCTCGTTATGCCCGTGTCCGAAGATCACCAGATCCGGTCCCGGCTTCTTTCCATTTTCAAACAATGCTGGATACAGTTCCTGCCACGTCTTGCCGGCGGGATGACCGTTATTGCCGGGATCGGGCGACTGTTCGAGCGACGCATATTCAAGAAAGCCGCTGTGAGATTCGCCAATCGACGAACCATCGCAGGCCATTACGTTGAGCAGAATCTTCTCGACCGGATAATTGAACTTCCGCAGCAACTCCCGCCGCATGCGCCCGGTATACATGAAATAATGTTGCGACCAGCCGACGTAATCCTGCAGATCGGGCCGCTGCATGCGTTCTGCCAGTAGTTGTTTCAGCGAGTCCGGCTTTCGTGGCCGGGCGTCGGTCAAAGGCTCTTTAAAGTGCGGGCTGGCGGGGTCTTCGTCATAAAAATAGAGTCGCGGATTCGCACTGCCGCGATCGATACTGGAACCGAGTGTTAGAATTGTTACCGGCTTTCCGCTGGTCAGTTTCTCCATCGTCCGCGGAATTCGTCGATACAGGTCCGGCAGTGCACGCGAGGAAGCCGTTTCCGTCACTGCCTGCTCCCCCTTGACCAGTGTTGGTGAATGAATCCAGACCCGTTTGTCAGAATCGTTCACAAACTCGACCAGCACGCCCACCACATTGCGAAAGGACGCATCCGACGCGCGTTGATGTTCAAACCGCGGGTCAACTTTGAGACCGGATAGTTGCAGCACAAATTCCTGCCCGGCCTTCTCCGACGACGTTACCAGCTGTGGCGCCCGAATCAATTCGCCTCGCCCATGCTTCGCAAACGTCCGTTTGTCTGACAGATCAAAGTTTGCTGGCGACCACTCACCGTCGGCGCTTTCAACCAGCATCAGACAGAGCCGCGCTTTGAGTGCCCCACTAGTTTCCTGATACCCGTTGACCGACAGACTCACCACATCCCCCGCCTGCAGCCTCAGTTCAGGTAGCGTCGCAAACTGCCAGAACCGCTTACCCGGCTCTATCGCAACCACTTTCGTCGATGGTTTAATTTTCAGTTTCTCATTTTCCGCTCCCGCACTCACATCACCAAAGCGATCCGTATTCCAGCAGAGAATCGATCGCCCGGACTCCGCTACAGCCGTTTTCCGCAATCGAAAATCCGGATTCTGCAACAGATTCTGCTCCCGCGGCGTTTCCTCAGCAATTACAGACAACTGAGAACAGAGAACAACAAACAGAAACAAGGGAACGTTTTTTTTCACGGCGGGGCTCACAAGCAGAAAGCAGGAGTGATACTAATACTGTCATTGATCATACCTGAGTCCTTAGGCTGATCACAAGAAATCAATTGATGTTCGAATGAAATTCGAACTAAACGATCTGGAAAGAATCAATCGTCTCCCAGAGACCGTTTCGTAAACTGCAGCACATACGGAATCGCTTCCCTGACCACGGGAAACGTGTGCCCCCCTTTGAGCTCAACATACTGATGCGGCTGGTCGAGTTTGATCAACCGGTCACGAAAATGTTCGTTCATCGTTCGATCAAAGGCTTGGTCGGCGGTGATGATGAGCACCGACATCCGCTTCAGCTTTTCCGCACGATGAAGTGGATTGAACTCTTCCCAGACCGTTTCATCAGAACCAAATCGCTCCACGGGCACTTTATACGACTGCCCTTTCGGTAAACCCGAGCGGGGGAAATCAAGCAGCCCAATGATCGAACTGACTGCGGCAAACTGTTCGGGATGACGTTCGGCAAAGTTCACGCAGCCAAATCCGCCCATCGACCAGCCGGCAATCGCCCAGCGTTTCCGATTGTGCGGCAACTGATATTGCTGCGAGACGACAGCGAGGACTTCTTCCAGATACGATTCATACACGTCCTGTTTGCGTACGGGCGAATTGATGTACCAGCCATCATCGCCGTCCGGCAGAATGACAAACAGACCGGAATCCAGCAACTGTTGTCGAATCGTCTTGTCATCAATTAGCGTCAACTTGTGCCGCCCACGACCGTGTAAGATCACCAGCGTGCGCCGCTCAGCCGGCTTGATTGATCGCCAATGTTCCGGCAACACAACCACTGCCCGCTTGCTTTTCTTTAAATGAGCGCTGTCAAACGAAACCGCTTGAATCCGCGGGAAGAGGCTCTTGCTTTCCAGATCTGCCGCGTCGGTCAGACCGACATCAAACAGCAGTCCCACCAGCGCCAACACGAACATCAGTTTGTGAATTGAATGACCTGAAATCATCACGTCATCCTACCAGAAATCAACTCCCGTGTGACTCTGTTGGTTTGTCCGACAATGCTGGTAAACTCTTTCATCCTCTCACAAATTGAATTCATCAGACTTACCGGCGGCTAGCGCCGACCCGCTTATTTTTTTCAATATATCAGTTATAAAACCATATTTTTCGACTCACCGGGTGCCACTGTCGGCTTGCCCGACAGTGCTTAAAACAGCCCCCGATACTCACATTATTAATACACCCGAATTTCACAAATCCGTACCTGATCGACTCCGTTCGTCGCCGTCACCATCACACGTAATTGACTCACAGACAATTGTGTTTCCACCCGATGCACGCGACGCCTCTGATAATTGCCGACGACGGACACCAAGGTCTTCCAGTCAGTACCACTGACGACTTCAATCTGATAATCGCGGACTGTCTCCGGCTGAGGTTCTCCCCAGATCATTTTGGATGTGTATCCATCATGATGACTGAGCGTGAGGTGGCGATGCAGGCCCGTATCGAAAATCAATCGAATCTCACTCAACGTAATCGGTGTCTCCCATTCCAGTAACAGTGTCGCCGGCAATCTGTCTGCCGCGTCAGACATCCAGCGATGACCGCCGGGAAAAGACCGCTCCGATGGTGCACCCCGGTCGCCGTGCACACTCCGCGTCTGCCTTGATATCACATTCACTGCTTCATAACCTACTTGTTCGCTGCTGGCGGTAACGCGTGCGGTACGTGCCAGATCAGTCTTGTCTTTGTTTGTAATCCCGACGAGATAGGTATCATCGCGTAGTAACTGCTGCTGGACTTGCTTCATCACAGCGGGATTCGAAATCAACTCGGTCAGACTCGACTGTTCGCGAACAGCAAACGCCGCCGCGGTGCCGACGCCCTGCCCGATCGCCGCACAGGTCGCCATCACACGCGTCGAAGAAAATGCCACGTGAGTCGCAGAAATATTCCGTCCGGCAAACATCAGATTACTTCGGTTCGCAGAAACACAGGCAGAGAGAGGTACATTATACAGGTGCGGCACCGGATGCTGCGTACACGGTTCTTCTCCTGGTGCATCGATGCCGGCCGGCGGATGCAAATCGAGCGACCAGCCGCCGTAGGCGATGGCATCGGGAAAATCGCGGGACGAAAGCAAATCCTGCTCGGTCAAAACGTGCAGACCAATAAACCGCCGACTCTCTCGTTTACCGGGGAGAAAACCGAACCAGTCGAGCGCCCAATGCGATGCAGAAAACGGATCATCGCCCGCAGATGTCCCCGGCGGACCGTTCTTCACATGATCCCAGATCCCCATCACAATCGCCAGCAGTTCATCGCGAATCGTTTCATTCTCTTTAATCGTATCCAGCGTGCCGCCCCACTCGGCCCACCAGTAACCATACTCGTGTGTCGGCTCTTCTTCGCCGGGTGTCGCGTAGAGCCGCAGCTTCAATTCTTCCTTGTCGAATTTCCGCGCCCATGTAGGCGCTACAAAGGGCATCGATCGGTCATATCGACGGGCCTGCATCAGAATCGTCGAACCGAGCCGCTGATGGTCTGCTGTTTCGGGAGCCAGTCTTTCCTGAAACTGCGTCTGTCCTTCGCGACCTTCCATGAACAGCGCACCCGCCTCCGCCGCCAGCCGTCCATCGCCGGTACAGTCAATGAATATTCCCGCATTGATTGTGAAACGATCTTCCGTACTCTGTCGCTCGGCGATCGCCTGCTGAATTCGGTCACCGTTCAAATTCACAGCAGTCACACATGTATTCAGCAGCAGCATCAGATTCGGTTCGGCTTTACATTTTTCATACAGAATCAAATCGAACATCGACGCCGAGCGTTGCGGATTGCGGACACAGTTCTCCAGCCGCAACTCTTCGATGATCCCCCCTTCGCGGGCTTCAGTCTTTAGTTCTTCACCACGATCAAAGTGCCCGGTCCCGTTCGCACCAACGATGTGCATGCGAACTTCGCTCGACGCATTGCCGCCTAAGACGGAACGATCCTGGCACAAAATAACGCGGGCACCGCAACGCGCAGCAGCAATCGCAGCACAGCAGCCGGCCATGCCGCCCCCTGCGATCAGGATCTCACACTCCAGGAAATGGTCTTCCAAGATCGTCATTCAGAATTTCCGTCTTTGAATTTGACACACAGATTAAATGCCATATAATAAGCACTCTACACCGTTAATCAAGAACAAAACATCTTAATCAGCCATTGTAATGACACTTATAGACAAAGAACCGACAAATTCGCTGGCCCTGGATCTGTCCGAACGCATTCGGCATCGAATCCAGTCCGCCGAATTTACCGATGGCGATTTCTTCCTCACTGAAGCAGAACTGGCCGAAGAATACAATGTCTCGCGGCGGATTGCCCGTGAAGCCGTCAATCGGCTGTGCGCGCTGGGGCTGCTCGAAGGTCGCAAACGAAAAGGGCTCATTGTCCGTCATCCCGACCCGATTGAGGTCTGGGCGAATTGTCTGCCTTCGCTGGCCCGGTCACCGGAAAAACTGGCTGACCTGGCTCACTTTCGCTATGCCCTCGAAGTCGGTGCCATTGAACTGGCGATCAAAAATGCCAGCGAGGAACAGATTGCTCAACTGGCGGCACTCGCGGAAGAATTCAAACAGGCGGCCCGCACTCCCGAGGATCGTCCACATCGGATCGAAATCGAACGTCAGTTTCATGGGTTGATTCTAAACATGTCGGGTTCCTCACTCATCGCCGACATGCAGAAACTGCTGGCGACCCTGTTTGAAAATTCGTATCCCGCCCGCGAATCGCCCGTGCTGGAAGACGACGTCAATGATCGGATCATCTGGCAGCACTTTGAGCTGGTCAGCGCGATTCAGGATCGCGACGTCGAACGTGCCCGCTCGGTAATGCGGTCGCACTTAAAATACCTTTTAATCTCACCGCCGGAAACCAACTGAATTCTTCCCCTGTTCGAGGTTCAACAACATGCTCAAACGCGCCCCCTCACTTATTTTTGTATTCACACTGCTCATCAGTGGCCTGCTCTCGACTTCAACGTTTGCAGGAGAAAATAACGACCTGCCCGAGGTCGAAGTCACCAACGTCCGCAAAGTTTTCGATAACGGCGAACACAATGCATTCACAGATATGATTGAATTCAAAGGGAAATATTATCTCACCTTCCGCACCTGCCCGGGCGGGCATATGCTGTTTCCGTCTTCGCGGATTCTGATCATGCAGAGTGATGACGCGGAACACTGGAAGCAGGTCGATGAATTTTCGGTTCCCAAGCGGGATGTCCGCGATCCGCATTTTCTGATTTTCAAAGACAAACTGTTCGTCTACACCGGCACCTGGTACTGCGGCGACGCGCCTCCCAAAACGAGAACGATCAATCAACATCTGGGATATGCCGTCTGGTCGGCCGATGGTTCGAAATGGTCAAAACCAATCATGCTGGAAGGGACCTACGGTCATTATATCTGGCGGGCTGCCGCCTATGGTGACAAAGCTTATCTCTGTGGTCGCCGCATTCGAAATTTTACGGAAGACAACAAGGATCGCGAACTCATTGAAACGGCGATTCTGGAAAGCGATGACGGCCTCGTCTGGAAAACCGCCAGTCTGTTCAACGAAAAACAGGGAGACGAAACCGCATTTCTGTTCGAAAAAAACGGTGACCTGCTGGCGATCGGCCGCAGCGGCTCCAACCCCGCCTGGGTCATGCGTTCGCGGCCTCCTTTCGATCACTGGGAACGGAAGCAACTGGACCGCTATATCGGCGGTCCGCTGCTCGCCAAATGGGGTGACCGCTACCTCGTCGGCGGTCGTCAGCGTAAGAACGGCAAATACGTCACGTCACTCTACTGGTTTAAAGACGATCAGTTGCACGAATTCGCGTCGCTTCCCAGCGGCGGCGATAATTCCTATCCTGGAATTCTGATCCTCGGTCCCGATCGTGCGCGCGTTTCCTATTATTCCAGCCACGAAAAAGACGAGAATGGAAAACCGATCACCGCGATTTATATGGCCGATCTTAAGCTGAAACACTAAAAACAAAACGATTCGCACCAGCAAGGAAAGCGCATGCCACTCAACCAACTGGAAACCGGCATCCTGTTTCGCAACGAGAAGCCCCATGTGAAGAGCGTGCATGCTTACTTTCCTTCCGTCGCCGTTTTATCCGATGGAACGCTGGTCAGCACGTATATGCTGGGCGAAGCCTTTGAGGCGACCAACCTGCAGATGCACTGGTCGCGGTCTCACGATCAGGGGCAAACGTGGGACCATCAGGGGCAACTCAACCCACCGACAACGGACCGCGTGACGTCCACGTTCGGACGCGTTGCCACAACCCCGGACGGCGAGCTCATCGCGAATCTGATTCGCTACGACCGCAGCGAACATCCCGATGAAGGCCTGAGTAATCCGCAGACGCTGGGACTGGTGCCTGCGGAACTGCTGTTGATGCGTTCCCGCGATCAGGGAACGACCTGGAGCAAACCGGAAACAGTGATGCCCCCGCTCGTCGGCCCCGAGTTTGAAATGTGCAGCCCGATCACCGTACTCAATGATGGACGCTGGCTCTGGCCGACCTCGACCTGGCGTGACTGGGATGGAAATTTACCAAACGGTAATCGGATGGTGGCCCTCGTTTCGAATGATCAAGGAACAAGCTGGCCGGAATACCTCGATATCATGCATAGCGTCGAAAAACAGTTGATCTTCTGGGAATCGAAGGTGATTGAATTACCCAACGGCCGTTTGCTGGCGGTTGCCTGGTGTTATGATGAAGCGGCAAAGATAGATCGCCCCAATCATTATGCCTTCAGTGATGATGGTGGGGCTTCGTGGTCGGCTCCCGCTTCCACGCAATTAGCAGGCCAGACGTTAACGCCCTACCTGATGGACGACGGTAGTCTGCTTTCTGTCTATCGGCGGCTGGATCAACCCGGGCTCTGGGCCTGCCATTCTCAACTCAACGCACAGGGAGAATGGAGTAATCTCGACCAATGGCCTCTCTGGGGACATCAGTCGCTGGACGGAACAACAAAAACCGGCGAGAACATGTCCGCAAACTTCGCTGCTCTCAAATTTGGTGCGCCGCACATCACCCGTCTGTCTGATGGTAGTCTGTTCGTGACGTTCTGGTGTTACGAACAGAACGTGAGCCTGATTCGCTGGTTCAAGTTCTACGTTGATTGAGTCGATTTTTCGCGGTTATCGGTGACAAGACCCGCCCGATGGTTTACCATAACTAAATCAAAACACTCCAATCAACCCGCCCTACCAGAACCAGACGCTCCGAGGCTTCCATGAAAAACCTGCCGGCTTTTCTCTTCCTGCTTGCTCTTAGTTTCCTGCCCTGCACAACCCAGGCCGACTGGCCACAATATCGGGGCGATGCGGCCCGAACCGGCTTCACCGAAGATCCCCTGCCCACGCGGATGGAGCTGCAGTGGACGTTTCGAACCAAACAAAAACCAACGCCTGCCTGGCCCACACACACGCGTATCAAATTCGACGAAGTCTTTCAGCCGATCATTGTGAATCAGACGGTGCTATTCGGCAATTCGACCGACGATCAACTCTATGCCCTCGATCTGAAAACGGGCGCCCTCAAGTGGAAGTTTTTCACCGAAGGCCCGATCCGTTTTGCCCCCGCTGCCTGGAAGGACCGCGTATTTGTCGCCAGCGATGACGGCAATCTGTACGCATTATCGATCGAAGACGGTTCCCTGCTCTGGAAAAAACAAGGCGGACCAAAACGGAAATTTATCATGGGCAACGATCGGCTCATCTCACATTGGCCGGGTAGAGGCGGCCCAGTGGTAGTCGGCGATCAGGTTTATTTCGCCGCTGGCGTCTGGCCTTCTGATGGCGTTTATCTTTATGCCCTCAATGCGGAAACCGGAGACGTGGTCTGGAGCAATCAGGACTCGGGGCAGTTACTCATGAATCAGCCGCATGGCGGCGCGAGTGCGAAAAGCGGCGTCTCGTCACAAGGATACCTGGCTGCCAACGAAAACCAGATCTTCATGCCGACGGGACGCGCGGTTCCCGCTGCCTTCGAACGCGCGACCGGGAAGTTTCAATACTATCACCTGCAGAAAAATCAGCAGCGCGGCGGTTCTGACGTGATGCTCACCGATCGCTTTTTCTGTAACGCCGGTTGCCTGTTCGACCAGAAAACGGGCGATCTCTCACAGCAACCGGGAACCGGACCGATGGCTGCGACACCCCGGGGCATTCTGCGCGGCAGCGGTCCATCACTGGTTTACAGTGAATGGTCCGACCAGAAAACCCGCGACCGCAAAGGCACGCCGATATCGGTCCGGCAGCTCAAAGAGAAACGCCTGATCCCGCTGGATTACAACATTACCGATGTGATCATCGCCGGCAACGACGCGTATTGCGGTTCTCACAACAAAGTCACCGGCGTTGATTATAAAGCCCAGGCCAACACCTGGTGGTCACACGAAATTGAAGGCACCGTTCGCGGACTGGCGGCCGCCGAGGAAAGTCTCGTCGCCAGCACCGACCAGGGCGTGATCTGCTGCTTTGCGAATGCGAAACCGCCGGAAGCAAGTAAAAACGCTCCAGAAAAACCGGTCAAAGTCAATCCGACTTATCAACAGGCGGCAAAAGCCATCACTAATAAGACTGATGTCAAAACAGGGATCTGCGTCGACCTTGGAGCCGAGAATGCGAACCTGGCACTCGCACTGGCCCGGCAGACCGAGTTTCAGATTTATGTGGTCATGCCAGATAAAGCCAAAGCCAATGAAGCACGCGAAATGTTAGCTGATGCTGGCGTGTACGGTTCACGTGTCGCCGTGCATGTTGCGGATCCGGAGCACCTGCCCTATTCGAAAAACTTTGCAAATCTGGTGATCTGCTCGACGTCGCTGGAGCGAAAAGTCAGCCCGGCTCTGTTACAGGAAGCTCGCCGAATTCAGCGACCGTACGGCGGTCAACTCTGCTGGGGACCTGTTGAAAAATTAGAGGTGGAAACCAAGGCCGACCTGCAAGGGGCCGGCAGCTGGACACACCAGTATTCCAATTCGACCAACACGGTTAATTCGGATGACGAAATCGTCAAAGGGCCGCTCAAGATGTACTGGTATCGTGACATGGACTTTCAGATTCCCAATCGTCACGGCCAGGGTCCCGCGCCGCTGGTGAACCGGGGCGTGATGGTCGTCGGCGGCCTGCATGGTTTGTGCGGACTTGACGCCTATAACGGGCATACACTCTGGAAATACCAACTCAAGAATAATCTCATCGACATGAATGGCATTCATCATGATGTCAGTACCGCAGAAGTCGGCAGCAACTTCTGTCTAGGTGGCGATTATGCCTTCGTCTGCAAAGATGCATTCTGCCATCAGATCGAATTGAAAACCGGCAAGCTGGTGCGAAAGATTTCAACGCCGGTCAGCCGCGACGATCCAAACCAGAACTGGGGCTACCTCGGTTATCATCAGGGTGTGATTTATGGCACCGTCAGCAACGACGCGCATTACACCAGCCCGCGATATAAAGGCCTCAAGCTGCGGAATGAATCGGTACTCTTTTTCGCCATTGACGCCAACACAGGTAATGTACTCTGGACCTATCACCCCGAGTATTCGATTCGCAACAACGCAATTACGATCGGCAAAAACAGCGTCTATCTGGTCGACCGCGAAATCGCCAAAGCCGATCACATCAAAGAAGCCCGACGGAACGGCCGTCCCAATCCTCCCCTCCCGGAAGACTCACAGCGCAAAGGGAAGTTGAAAGCCTTCCAGGCCAAAACGGGAAAAGATCTCTGGGAAGAAAATCAGGACGTCTTCGGTACTCAGCTTGCGGTTTCCGAAGATCACGAGATCCTGCTGATGTTCTATCAGGGCATCCGGCACAAATTCTTCAGACTCCCTTCTGAAGTCGGTGGTCGCATGGCTGCCATCGATGCGAAAACGGGCAAACGGATCTGGGATATCAAAGCCGAGTATCAGTCGCACCCCGTGATCAACGGCGACAAAATCTATGCCCAAGGAGGCGCCTGGAATTTGAAGACGGGGACGCCCCTCGATTTTAAATTTGACCGTTCCTACGGCTGTGGCCAGATCTCCGCCAGCAAACACATGATGGTCTTCCGCTCGGCAACACTCGGCTATGTCGACCTGACCCGCAAGGCAGGTGTCGAAAACTTCGGCGGCATCCGGCTGGGCTGTTACATCAACGCCATCCCCGCCGGCGGTCTGGTGCTCGTCCCCGATGGATCATCGCAGTGCAACTGCTCTTACCAGATGCAGGCCTGGTTCGCACTGGAGGGCAGCGAGTAATTGATTCCTTTCCAATCGGCTTCCAATTCTAGATTCTCTGAAATTATCTTTAAAAAACCGGTAGTGATCTCCCCCGGCCCCCGTTAGTTTCAGCAGCGGGTCATTATTCCAACCAATAGCGGCAAACGGCATTGGTGGAACAGTGATGAATCATGTCCCTATTCTCCCCAATAGGAGAGTCATCCTGATGAAGTTTTTTATTGCGTTCGTTGCTATCGCTGGTTTAGTCACCACCGGTATTTCGTCTCAAAAGTCGCGTAGTGACCGGAATTGCGGTCGTCCGGGTCCACCGCCTCCCGATCCGATCCTGAGATTATTTGATACCGATCAGGATGGCGAGATTTCCGCGCAGGAACTCGAACAGTCGGAAGCCGTTCTGAAAAAACTGGATTGGGACAAAGACGGAAAATTGACGCGTGAGGAACTGCCACGCCCCCCTCGCCCGGAAGACGAACGAGGACATGGTCCACAGCACGAACGAGGACACAGACCAGAACACGACCGCGGACATGGTCATCGACCAGATCATGAACGAGGACACGAACAGGGGCGGAGACCAGGAGACGACCATCACCGCCGTCCGGAACGCGGTCGCCCGCCACGTCCCGCACCATATCCTGGTGAAGATCGATTCGAAGGTCCCGAGCGAACTCCCGTTTCCCAAGATGCCCCTGCTGGCACCGTGCTGTTCAACGGCGGATACGAAACCGATCCCCGCGATCACGGGCGACCAGTCGCCCTCATCGCTGCAGCATTGGGTGTCGAAGCACAAGTTTTTCGAGATGCCTTCAGCAATGTGAAACCGGCACGGAACGGGCATCCGACCGAAGCCAGAGCCCGTGCGAATAAAAAAGTACTGCTGGATGCATTGGGTAAACACGGCATCACCAACGAACGGCTGGATGAGGTCTCGAATTATTACCGCTACCAGCCTGGGAGAGGGAATCTCTGGAAACACACTCCTGCCAGCGCGACGGCGATCATCAAAGACGGCAAAGTAACTGAAATCAGGATTCTCAATCCAGGTGCCGGATACTTAACTCCGCCCACGGTAACGATTGCTGGTTATCCTGACCTGCGTATCACAGCCATACTCTCGTTCGGTAAAAATCTCAACACGAACGGCACGATTCAATCTCTCACAGTTGAAGATTGAAGCTGAAGATACAGAGACAAAAAAAGTGATCGCATGAGATGTTTCATGCGATCACTTTTCTATATTAATTCGGCATAGTCTCTCGATTATAAAGATTCCGCCTGCTGCTTGAGTGCATCCAGTTGCGCTTCAATTTTGTCCTTCGCAGCCGAACTCTGATAGAGTGACTGGAGTTCTTTGGCGGTGTCTCTTAATTGAATATAAGGCCCCTCATACTCGCTGGCATACGCTTCGAGTGACTCCATCAACACGGAGAGATTCTGGGCTGCATTCTTGGGATTTTTCTTCGCAGATGCCACAAATTCTTCGACTGATTTTTGCGCGACCTCGTTTCGCGTATGTTCAGCCTGCGGAGCTGCAGCAGGTCCTCCGCAGGCAGTCAAAACGGTCATCAGCAAGACCAAAGTAAAACAGCAAAGCAGTTTCTTCCCAAACATTAAGTGACCAGTCATCTCTCTATGCCTTTTGGATTGAAGTAAAAAAAGCAGCTCCAATAGAAATGATTGGAGCTGCAAACTCTCATTGACGATCGAAGATCAGATCCGGCTTAGTATTCACCAATGGTGTTTCCGTCACCAATCGCGAGCAGATTCAGATAGGTGGTCTGATCAACGTTTTCCGAGATGAATCGGACTGCGCCATCACCCAGCAATGCATGCACACCACCTACGTGGAAACTGCGCGCTGCCTGACCTGATCCTGCATTGACATCATCCGGATTATTACGTCGATTATAGTTCTTGTCTGAAGTGTTATTGGACGCATAGGGAGTCCGGTCTGTTACCTGACTGGTATTGGGTGTCAACACACCATTTTCGTTCGTTCCACTAAACAATGCTCCGGTGCACCAGCCCCAGGCCCCCTTGTCATCGCCGGTATTGGTACCAGTCACGATTTCACTGGCCATAATCACGTTGGTCGTCCCGTCGGTGATATCGCGAATTTTCGCACCGTTCTGAGCGATCGCGCTGAAGATCCCACGACGAGAGTTGTCGTTGAAGTCAGCAATATCCAGTGTCGAACCTGAACCGACAGAACCAGCATAGGTGATTTTTGAAAAATTACCACCAGCGGGCTGTGTTAATAAAAATCGATCCACACCAGGCTGAGAAGGACAGCGTAGCATCGGGATTTTGGTCTGCAGAACACTATCCGCCGTATTGGAATTTGCACTTTGAGCGGGTAACGACATGTTGTAATTGTTATACAACGGCGCCTGATCCATGAACGGCAGAATTTGTACAACCCAGGTTGTTCCCCAGTTTACATGACGGCCATCTGCGGGGGCAGAAGTAGTTCCATAGAAGACAGCTCCCGGGGGAAACGTGCGGTGCGTATCGTGATAGTTATGCAAGGCAATCCCCATCTGCTTCAGGCTGTTTTTACACGTACTGCGTCGGGCAGCTTCTCTCGCTTGTTGCACGGCCGGCAGTAATAATGCAATCAGAATCGCAATGATGGCAATCACCACCAGCAACTCGATCAGCGTAAAGCCTCTTTTTTTGTGTACGTTCTTCGATCGCATAAATAGATTTCCTGATAAAAAGTAAATGACGAAAAGTGGCCCCAAAAAACTTTGACAGTGTATGACAAATCAGATCATTGGTTTCTTAAAATGAACATCGGGCCCTGAGAATTGATAACAGCCGTGGAGAAGGAAAACCGTCACTATCACGTTGCTGGCAAGATAAGAAACACTTCTATTACGTTAATGTTCTGTAAATTTTAGGTTATTTCTGAAGACTGACAATAAGTTAGAATATTTTTTTCATCTGTTACTTCGAAAAAATGACACTTTATGAGGGTAGTAACCGAAGAATGATCAACAAAACCAGAAACAAAAAAACACTTCACCTCTTAAAAGTGTACAAAAAACTGCACGCACAACTATACAACCAAGTCGAAGAACTTTATTTGCACTTGCAGTTTGGAATGAGGCAGGACGCAAATCGTAAATCGCAATTCACGGGACAACAGCTGGTCGCATTCTTATTTGCCACCGGAAAGTAACAAGAGGCCTTCACTCTGAATTTGATCCAATGCGCGGAATGGGTCTGGGAACCTCTCGTGATTCATTTGAGCAGACTGGTTACAGATAAATTCAAAAAGCCTGTTGGCAAATTTGATGCAATCATTTCGAAGCGTGACTTGAGAGTGATGAGTGAGTTCAAGAGCATCACTTGCATTATTTGAAAATTGTTTCATTAGCAGAGTAAAACCTCTTCTCCAAACTTGCACTCCCAATTCGAACTTGAACTTTTAAGATTGAAGTAATTTACCGCGTCTCTCTAATAGAAAAATCCCTCCAAACTGACCCCATCCTTCCAGAAAACATCCAATCCAGATAACTCTATACTACCACAGGATAAAGGTGTGTTCGAAATTCATTAAATGGAGGTTTTTATCTCTTTCCAGAAAAGTTAACGCTATGCTAAAGATCTGATTCAGGCACAATAACACTTTCTTTTTACAACCTTCACAACCTGAATTTCATCCCCTCTAAGCAAAGAATGAAATCTGTCTCTGATATCATTTCGACACTGTTTTTACAAAGCATCTTTCAAAACAAACGAGATTCTCAACCTCATTCTCACCTCAAAGAAAACCGACAAAATAGATCAAATTTCCAAGCACAAATTCGCAATCCATGAGGTGAAGTTATAGACACAATAATGCACCTTCCAACAGCCTGCATTTTATGAGTCTATTCTCAATTCTCCAAATCGATTTAGATCACAGCTCAGTGAAATCAAAGGCGACTAAAACGCTCATTCAAATTCAATTCGGAATTCCCCTAAATAGATCGTATCTATGATACACAACAAAGATGCAGGAGCATCGTCAGTATGACGAAATCAAATCACGCGCTTATCAAGCTGGAGAAACTGACCGAACGACTTGAACAGTCAGTGGTCCTAAAATTACATCAGGCGCTCTCTGAGGTCAGTGCGCAAATTATCGAAACATACCGGAGAGAAGACGAATCGCTCCCGCCCATTGAAGCCATTTCCAACGCCACCCTGGCAATGAGTGATCTGCAAACAACGATCGCTGAAATCAAACAGACTCTAGTCAGTCTTCGCAGTACATTTGACGAGAACCGGCAAAAAAATCGGGAGGTTTCTGATACCCAGGCGAATGCACTTGTAAACTCTGCACAAATCATCAATGAACTGGAGGAAACCCGAGAGCACCTGAAGACAGCCCATAGCGCGGCAGAGGCTGCCACGCAAGCCAAGAGTATTTTCCTGGCAAACATGAGCCACGAAATTCGTACGCCGATGACAGCCATCCTGGGCTTCAGCGAGATTCTGCAGAATGAAGAGATTTCAGAAACGGATCGGTCCAAAGCGGCCCAGACGATTCAGCGCAACGGTCACTATTTACTGGATATCATCAACGACATCCTGGACCTTTCCAAAATTGAGTCCGGTAGACTCAACCTGGAAAAACGAAATCTCAATCCAGTCCGTTCATTACTTGATGTTAAATCGCTGCTGGAGGATCGTGCCAAAGCAAATCAGAACAAGCTACACCTGGAACTGCAAGGCGAAGTACCTGCTGTGATTCAGACTGATCCGACGCGTCTGAAACAGGCACTCGTTAATCTTATTGGAAACGCGATCAAATTCACCAGCAATGGCACGATTCGAATCAGAATCGAATATCATGCCCAGAGTCAATTACTCTGTTACCACATCATTGATTCAGGCATCGGTATTTCAGATACTGAACTGCACCATATTTTTAAACCCTTTGGTCAGGCAGACTCTTCAACCTCACGCAAGCACGGTGGAACAGGGCTGGGATTAACCATTACTAAACGGATTGCAGAACTGCTCGGGGGTAATGTGAGCCTGAAAAGCGAATATGGCAAAGGCAGTGAGTTCACGCTGAGCATTGCTGCCTCAATCCCCCCCGACACCCCCATGCTGACTTCCATCGATGATTCATTGGCCCCCCGAGCAACGCCACTGGAATATTCTGTCAATAGTCCGATTAAAGGTCGGATCCTGCTGGTGGAAGATGGGCCAGACAATCAACGTTTGATCCGATTTATTTTGAATAAAGCAGGTGCTGAAGTCACCATTGCCAAAAATGGCGTTGAAGGCATTAAACTCGCGCTGGCCGCTAAGGAATCGGAAGACCCATTCGATCTGATTTTGATGGATATGCAAATGCCCGTCATGGATGGATATGAGGCAACACAGACACTTCGTGAACTCGGATACACAGGACAAATCGTCGCACTCACCGCGCATGCCATGAAAGGCGATGACCAACGGTGCCTGGAAGCAGGCTGTGATGCCTACTTATCCAAACCCATCGACCGCAATGTTTTTATTCCGGAAGTCGCGGCCCGGATGGGACAGGACTCAAACAACGAAAACGACAGTTGCAAACAGACTGTTTAGCCTGCGATTCTGCCATCATTTCTGACTATCGCCTCCCAGCGGTCGGTGAAAATGAACCGCTCCGCTTCTCGTCCCTCGTTCACAGAACGCTGATCGAATTCCGGTTCAAAGGCCCCCAAAGATCGAATCATCCTTGCTATTCCCCTTTTGTAAACTTACATTAGAAAATAGCACTCACCGATACGATCCAGCTCAGCCAAAAGGAACGCACCACGATGAATCGGGTCTTAAAACTTAAAGGCTTCCCTTCTTCTTCCCGTTGTTTTTTAGCCGCTTTCAGTCTGCTTGTGATCTGCCTTTGTGGATGGACAAATTCAACAGCCGAAGCCGCTAAGACCTGGAAAGCGGGGCTTGCTAAAGTGGTGATCACTCCGAAGACCGGAGTCTGGCTTGCCGGTTACGGGTCGAAACGCGCTCCCGACGCCAAGCTGCACGACATCTGGATGAAAGCGCTCGCACTGGAGGACAACAACGGAAATCGGGCCGTACTGATTACCAGCGATTTTCAAGGCGTTCCGAAAAGTATGAGCGACCGGGTCTTCGCGCAGATCAAAAACAAATATGGGCTTGAGCGCAAACAGATCATGTTTACCTTCTCGCACAACCACTGTGGTCCCCGGCTGGGCGATGATCTCTACGACTACTACCCTACGACTCCCGAGCAGGACCAGCTTGTAGCAGACTATACCGACCGCATGGTTGTCAAAACCGTGGAGATGATTGGACAGTCTCTTGCAAACCTGTCACCGGCCCGTCTGCAGATGGGAACCGGACATACCACGTTCGCCGTCAATCGTCGAAATAACCGGGAAGCGGATATCCCCAATCTGTTGAAATCAGGAAAAGCACTGGTCGGCCCCGTAGATCATGCAGTCCCCGTCATGACTGTCACACGTCCTGACGGCAAACTGGACGCCGTCCTGTTTGGATATGCCTGCCATCCAACCACCCTCAGCTTCACGAAAGTCTGCGGCGATTACCCCGGCTTTGCACAGTTGGAACTCGAAAAGAATCATCCCGGTGTCACTGCCATGTTTGTCAACACCTGCGGCGGTGATCAGAATCCGCTCCCGCGCAGAAAAGTCGAACTCTGTGAAAAATATGGACACATGCTGGCGGTCGCCGTCGAAGAAGTTCTGAAGAAACCACTCGAACCGATCTCTCCCGGATTGAAAACGGCATTTGAATATGTCGAGCTGCCTTACCTCAAAGTCGTCACTCGCGCTGACCTGGAAGCAGACACCCAAAGCGGCAGTGCCATCAAAAAACGCTGGGCGGCTCGCTTACTGAAAAAACTGGATCAAGGCGAAACCTTTCCCGCCGCTTATCCTTATCCGATCCATGCCTGGAAGCTTGGCACGGAGATGCTGATGATCGGGATGGGCGCGGAAACCGTGGTCGATTACTCGCTCCGCTTCAAACGGGAATTCGGACCGGGCACTTGGGTCTGCGGCTATGCGGACGATATGATCTCCTACATCCCGTCAAAACGCGTCTGGCTGGAAGGAGGCTACGAAGGTGGCTCAAATCTGTATGAATACGGACGCCCCGCCTATCGCTGGGGACCTGATACGGAAGACCTGATCTCCGCTGCCGTTCATAAACTGGTCAAACAGGTTGATCCGAAAACAGATTAAAACCACCCACTCGATTACAGCATTCTTGTTTAAGCTTCGACAGACGAAACAGTTTTTCCGGTAAAGATCTTCTGAATAAGCGGATGTTCGGCAAGCTGCGTCTGCTCAGCTGCAGTCAAAGGACGCATGGGACGGGGCGCGAAGTTTCCGGGAATCCCCCGCATGTTTAAAATCGTCGTGACCGTTGAAAACAGCGGTGCGGAAGAAGTAACCAGAAGACGCAGCAATTCCGACAGATCCTGCTGAATCAACGCCAACTCATTCCAGTCCTCAGATTCCGTGGCCGCGACCATCTTTTCAATCCACTCCGGTACCAGGCCATAAATTCCATCCAGATGTTCGCGGACTCCGGATCGCAGCAGCACATCCATTAAATTAGGTTGTGCCACAATGACGCGAAACTCATCACCAATCGTATCCAGCACGGGCCGAATCGTGACAAAATGATCCGAGCATTTAATTCCGTGAATGTTCGGATGCTCTGCCAGCTTGAGCACGGTTTCCACTTCCAGCTTCGTCCCCGTTGTCTGAGGCAGGTCGTACAGGTACAGGGGTTTGGAACTCAACTCGGCCAGGGACAGATAATAATCGACTAGATCTTCCTGACTGTATTTGATGAAAAAGGGAGCCAATGCAACTACACCATCAATGTCAAATTGTTCGACTATGCGAATGCGATCGCGGGTCCGCACGAAACTCGTATCGCCGACCCCCACCAGTATCTCCGCTTTACCTGCATTAAACTGCACACTCTGTTCGACCAGTTGCCGATACGTCGATTCCGTGAGCAACTGCATCAACCCCATTGTCCCGGCGACTAAGAATCCATTGATGCCATGAGCCAGTTGATCATGAATATGCGCTTCCAGTCCCGGAATGTGCAATTCTTCCTCAGGCGTCAATGGTGTTCCCAGTGCAGTAATCATCTTGATTGAACTCATGATAGAAATCGACTTTCTTTTGAATGGGAATTTAAGTAGTCAGATCAATAAATTCAGGCAGTGTGACGACCGGACAGACTGAAGAAGCCAACATACGATCGAGGGCAGCCTGGTCTTTAAACCCGGTCCCTGTTACGACACAGACCACTGTCTCCTCGCGCTGAATTTTGCCTGCTTTGGCCGCCTGCAAAACGCCTGTCAGGGAAACCGCAGCCGCCGGCTCGCAGAAGATGCCTTCCTGACGCGCCAGTTGGGACTGCACCTCAAAAACGGTTTCATCGTCGACGAGATAACCAGTGCCCCCCGACTGCCGGCAGGCGGCTATCACTTCGTTTCCGTCAAGCACACTCGCCACCTGCAGTCCACCGATTGCCGTTGTACTGTGACAGGGCTGCGCCTGATCCGCTCCCTCGCGTAACGGACCGGCGATCGTATTGTTACCCGCCGGCTGAACACAGTGCATGGCAGGCAGGCACTCGATTTTTTTCTGTCGCAACGCTGTTTCGAACCCGTGTACCAGCGCCAGCAGCAGCCCCCCGCCCCCGGCGCAACAGAAGACATGATCAATCGACCGTGATATCGACTCCGATTGACTTACCAGTTCTGAACCAATGGCTTCCACTCCCATCATACTGACGGGACTATATTGATAACTGCTGATCTGAAGCTGCGCATCCGCAGCCGAACCAACGTGCCTGAGATACTCAAAGGCCTCTCGGGTAATTTCCGGGTCGGCTCCAAAATCCTGAATCTTCCAGATTTGAGCACCGTAGGCCAGCATCTGTTTCAACTTATTTTCTGGTGCGCCAATAAACACAGCCACCTGACACTCCATTCCGGCGGCGGCACTGTAAGCCGCCAGCGCGGAACCGGCATTCCCGCTGGACGAAGTCACCACTCGTGTTTTGCCCTGCGACTGCATATCGGTAATCGCGGCAGCAGCAAAACGATCTTTGTAGGACCCCGTGGGATTGATTGTTTCCAGTTTGAAATACAAATGATCGAGCCCCGCGCCTGGCCCCAAAGAACGAGAACGCAAGAGAGGCGTTTGTCCTTCTCCTAATGTGAAATGATTCGTATCCATCGACCAGTCCCTGATGAGAAATGAGTGATTCATTGATGCCTACAGCCAAACATCAAACACACCTGATTTCTATCAGAGCCTTTTTCAAAACATCAGTAAACTTGTGCAAAACGTCACTAATTTTCTTGACGTCCACGCTTGCAGTTATATGATAATACTTCAGATTGTATTACAATCTCATATCTTATAATACAAAATCAGTTTGCTGGCAACGAATCGATCCCACGCTTTGGAAAGCCGATTCAAGAAACTGGTGTTCTGTGGTTTGTCCACGCGAGCCCTGTTTGCCATTTTAAATGACGCTCACACGAAAGCAGTTTTACAATGAAAACATCGATGGATGCTCGTCCCCAGGAATCAGCGAAAACCTTAAGTGCTGAACTGGCCGATCACCTTTGTGAACGAATTCGGAACGACCGCCTCGCCCCCGGCGACCGGCTGGGAACAGAAGCCGATCTGGCAGATCAGTTTGGCGTCTCGCGCACTGTGGTTCGCGAAGCCATCGGATCACTCAGAGGCTTGGGGGTAGTCACAGGACGCCAGGGACTTGGACTCTGTGTTGCAGAAGCCGATAACTTTTCCTCCGTTTTGCGAAAAGCACTCGTACCGCAAGTGGCCAGCCCACAGGGATGGCGCGAACTACAGCAACTGCGGGCCGTCATCGAAATCGGCTCCATCGCGCTGGCAGTAGAATTGATTACCGCTGAAGAAATTATTCGGCTGCAAACCATTGTCGTCGAAATGCAACGAGTCATGCAAAAGATCAATCAGGATCCAGCCGGCTCCAGTAAAGCATACAAGGAGTTGGACTGCCTGTTCCACCAGACCATTCTGGCCGCCTCGCATGGCAATTTTGTGAAACAGTTCCATGGCGTTCTGCTGGATTACTTCCATGCAGGCGATTTGTACGGCCATCCCCCCACCAGCAAAGGGCTGCGGGATCACGAACTCATCGCCAATGCCATTGCGGACCGGAATACTGACGCAGCAACGAAACTCCTGACAGACCATTTGAAACCACAGTTAAAAGCACCCTGTGAATAGACCAGTGAATAGCATAGAGAAATATTAGCTAAAACGAGATCCGTCAATATACGATTCCAATCAGCAAGACGCCTTTGTCTCTGATTTTAAAAATAAGACCGCTCGATCTGAAAAAACAGTTTTAAATTGATCATCAAAACCCTGCGCAGGGGGAATGTTGTATCTTTGTGCCGAGATATTCTTTTCGTATATGTTCATTGCTATATTTGATGGAGACAGTGCTATGTTACTGGTCAACTCAGAGAAAAGAACGCGTGGATTTACACTGATTGAATTACTGGTGGTGATTGCCATTATTGCCATCTTAATTGCTCTACTGCTGCCTGCAGTCCAACAGGCACGTGAAGCAGCACGGCGGTCATCCTGTAAGAACAACATGAAACAAATCGGTCTGGCATTACACAATTATCACGACGTGCATCTTGCCTTTCCGTCCGGTCGAATGAGAACAACGGCCAGTGACTACCTGGGACATAGCACCCAGACAATGCTCTTACCTTATATCGATCAGGCCTCGCTCTACAACCAGATGAACTTTACGGTCGGTTTTAACAGTGCCCCTAATTTTGCATTAGGCCAGACGGTTCTGCCCGCTTTTCTATGCCCTACCAATCCGACAACAGAGGGAGTTGATTACACGGGCTCTAACCCGGGCCCCGATGCAGCACGCACACATTATGAAGGCATTTCGGATTCCGGAACCGGACGACGAGGAACATTAAGTATCGTCGTATCGAACGGCAATGGGCTTTTCTTCTGGAACTCGAAGGTCAAACTTCGCGATATCATAGACGGTGCCAGCAATACCCTCGCATTTTGCGAGGTCATTTCCCAGGGTGCCGGTAAGCATGGTACACCAGCCTGGATTGCTTACGGAGACGGAATTGGAACAATCAACGGCATTAACGCACCGTGGCAAACAAACGGCGGTAAGCTTCCATTGACTCACAACATGTACAATGGAGATGCTTTCAGTGGACCAGCCAGTTTCCACGAAGGAGGCTGTCATTTCACTTTGGGTGATGGCAGCGTGAGGTTTCTCTCTGAAAATATGAGTCAGACTGTACTGACAAGTCTGACCACCCGCGCAGGCGGAGAAGTCGTTGGCGAATTTTAAGTTGACATGGATCGCCATCACGGCGATCCGTCTTCCATACCAAAGGCACACGGCTTGTTCAAACAGCTTTTCCGAGGAGTACAACTCAATGCGATTAATGTTGATGGGGGCGGGACTGACGATGATGCTCCTGGGATGCGGGAGTTCATCAGGGCCTGAATTAATTGATGTCAGCGGCGAAGTCTCTTATCAATCTGAACCAATCCAGGACGGCGTGATCAAATTCGTGCCAACACAGGGCAGTCAGGCACCAAGACGAACCGCCGCCATCAAGGAAGGAGAATACGATGCCTCTGGCCGAGGTGCTCTTGGCGTGGGCACCTATAAAATCGAAATCATGGCCTACTCCGGAGAACCAGCCGACACAAAATCCTATCCGGTTTCTGATGCCGAGTCAGAGAAAAAACAAGCGAAACCTCGAGAGCAAATCCTGCCTGACAAGTATAATACCAAATCCGAAATTGAAGAACTGACAATTGAATCAGGCAGTAAAGCAATCACGAAGAATTTTAATTTGGAATAGGCAATCAATTCGCAATCAACCCCCGCCTCTTCAATACAAGATCAACATCTTTGTAATCCAAGGCAGAGAGAAATGAAACCAATCCTTCTTTTCACCGGAATCATCACAACAACGCTGCTTGCGACGAATCTGTCTCTCGCGGAATGGAACCATCCGCAGACACAAAAGCTGCCGCATCAACATCTGGGTCCCTTTCTGAAATTATCAAATGACAGCCTGCTGGCGCCCGATGACAAACAGGTTTTGATCAGCCAGGATGCCGGCAAAACGTGGAGCGCAAAACCGCTGTATGCGCATCCCGAGAAATTCCAGACCAGCCGGGAGCGCGCCATCATCCAGACGCGCAAAGGAACCATCATCCTGGCCTTCATGAATCTGGCCGAGAAAAAATTCCATTGGGATGACAGCAAAGGAGGGCCACAATCGGACTGCTACCTCCCCGCTTATATCGTCCGCAGTACTGATGGAGGACAAACCTGGCTGCCTCCGCAAATCATTCAGGATGATAGCTGGTGTGGCGCTATTCGCAGTATAATTCAGACCAAATCGGGGCGCATCATTGTCGCGGTTTCCAAAGCCATCGCCAACCCGGGACGGCACGTGATGCTGACCTACTATTCAGACGATGAAGGCGCCACCTGGAACCACAGTAATATGATCGATCTAGGCGGTTCAGGCGATCACGACGGTGCAATGGAAGGCACGATTGTCGAATTGAAAGACGGGCGGATTTATGCATTGATCCGCACCCGATTCGGATGCTTCTGGGAAGCCTTCTCTACCGATGAAGGCGCTTCGTGGCGTACGATTCGTCCCTCCCAGATTCCTGCCAGCAGTTCACCTGCGATTCTGAAACGACTGGAAAGCGGCCGGATCGTGATGCTCTGGAACCGCTTTCGTGATCCCAAGCGAAAGCGCGGACGCCGCGAAGAATTGTCCCTCGCGTTTTCCGATGACGAATGCAAAACCTGGAGCGCCCCCGTCATCATCGCCCGCGATTTAACGCCGGCAGGACAGAAACGAGAAAACCGGGTCTCTTATCCGTATGTGACAGAAGTCAAACCGGGAGAACTCTGGATCACCACTATGCAGGGCCCCGTTCGTTTGTCCCTGAAGGAAGCGGATTTCATCGCAAAATAAAGAACCTGCGACCTTAGCAGTAGTCTTTCAACGTTCAATAGAATCATTGTTGTCAAATTCATTGGCAGCCGAGGTACCTTCGACACCTTCTCCTGAGGACTTTTTCCAGCCGTGAATATGATGTGATGCGAGAACTCCAAAGATAATCAGGGAAGTCAGCGTCGCCAGCAGATACATCCCAAAACCGACCGCAGTCCCCACAGCAGCAGTCGACCAGATGGTCGCCGCTGTCGTCAGTCCCACGGTCCGGCCACGGTCCCGCAGGATGATGCCAGCCCCCAAAAAACCGACGCCAGTCACAATGTTTGCAGCGAGTCGTGACGGCTCCGCTCCGGGAATATGCGACGAGACCAGGGCAAAGACGCACGAGCCAAGCGCGACCGCGGCGTAAGTTCGCATACCGGCTTCGCGTCCATGCCATTCGCGTTCCCAGCCAATAAAACCACCCAAAACCGCAGCGACGAGAGCACGTACTGCGAACATTAATTCTAATTTCCAATCCATATTCCCTACCTGACGATTCCCGTTCATGATTCGAAACAGTGTCACTTTCCTCATACTATCACTCAAATTGGCAGACTGATAAAGAGCAATACAGGCTCCCGTTCAACTGAACCTCAATACGGCTACGGACCTAAAGCCGTCGCCAGAACCTGATCACATCAAAAACGCAAATAATAACTATTTGCGTAAATCACTTTTAGTTCACCGTGCTCTCGATTTCCATCAATCTTGATACATATAACCTTATTCCACTTTACATCTATCACTCGATCGTTTATCTACAAGATTGAAGCGATTCAGAAATGAATTTCCACAACACGCAACTTCCTGCTATATGCATTAGTTTGCGTGACACTATTCATTAATGACCAATACGCCAACGAGGCCCCCTGTGAGTAAAACCGCCGAACTCGTCACTGTCAAAACCGTCGCCAAAGCAGCCGACTGTGCAGTCAGTACTGTGAGCCGCGCCTTACGAGACGACCCGAGTATCAGTGAAGCCGCCAAGCAACGCATTCGAAAAGTTGCAGCATCACTGGACTACCGCCCGCTTCGTAAGCGACGCCCCAAATCTGAGTCCCACGAGAATTCCACCAGCATCCTCAAAGGAAAACAACTACTCGTCCTCTCTCTCGGGTTAGATCGCTCACTCATCTCACTCCCCGTAGTCAGTTCCGCCATTAGTGGCGTTGAAGACGCCTTCTCTGAACTGGGAGTTCATTTTCAAGTCGCGCATGTTCCGGATCTCCAGGCCGTTCCCCCCCATTTGGATTTTGACCAGATCGATGGTCTGTTTCTCATCGGAGCACTCCAGGGAAAAATGCTGATCGAATCAAACAGCACTCTCTTGAACCGTCTCTCGCAAATCCCTTCGGTCTGGCTCTTGGGACGCCCCGAAGGTTGCTGGGGCGATTGTGTCGGTGCGAATGATGTGCTCCTGGGCGCGAAAGCCGCCGACTTCCTGGCCGATCACGGGCATCAAAACGTCGCCTTCCTGAGCCCCAAACCCGATCACCTGATTATGCAAAACCGAGAAACCGGCTTCGTTTCCCAAGCCGTGCGACGTGGACTCAACGTACAACGTTTTGTCGATCCCCCCTCGAAAGGCTGGACGTTGCCTGTCAAACCGCCACTCTCAACGGAAGCCGTGCAACATCTGGTCGATCAACTCTTGAAAGCCAAAACACGCCCCACAGCATTGTTCGCCGGTGCCGACAGTGTCGCAGCGGTCGTGTATGGTTCATTGGCCCGACGAGGAATCAAAGTGGGTGAAGAGATCAGCGTCATTTCAGGCAACAACGATCACGCCTTTATTACCGGCCTCTATCCACAACTCACCACGTTTGACATTCACGCTCATAACATCGGTCGTCTGGCAGTGCGTCAACTGGAAACCCGACTGACCATGGGCAACACCATTGCCAACGTCGACTTAACCCTGGAACCGCACCTGACCCCCGGCGAATCAGTTCGTCGTCTCAACAGCTAACACCAACCAATGATCCTGACAGAGGAATATCCGATATGAAGCCGCTCACACGTCGCCAGTTTCTTTATTCCACCAGTGCCGCCGCCATCAGTCTGGCGGGCGTCAACAGGTTACCGGCAGGAAAACCAGCCAAGCCCCAATTAACACTGGGATTCAGCCTGTACGGCATGCCCCATATGAAAACCGAACAGGCGCTGCAGGTTGTCGCGGATGTAGGTTACGATTCCGTTGAGCTCTGCCTGATGGATGCCTGGGACGCGACGCCGCTCAAGCTCAATGCCCAGCGGCGTACCGAGGTCTCGAAAAAACTGAATGCCAGCGGCTTGAAACTGACCTCACTCATGGAACACTGCGACCTGACCGGCTCCAAAGCAAGCCAGCAGAAAGTCCTTGAACGACTGAAGCGGGCCGCCGAACTGGGACACACCTTGAAACCGGAACAGCCACCGTTGATTGAAACCACGGCCGGCAGCGGAAAATGGGATGAGCGCAAATATGAAATGCGCGATAACCTCAAAGAATGGGCCAAAGTCGCCGAAAGCACCAAAACCGTCATCGCCGTCAAACCGCATCGGGGCGGCGTCGTTGATCGCCCCGAGCAAGGCGTCTGGCTGGTCGAGCAGATCGACAGCCCCTGGATTCGCCTGAACTATGACTATAGTCACTTTACCCACCGGGACATTTCCCTGGAAGATTCAATGCGGATCATGATGCCCTTCACCAGTTTCATTCAGATCAAAGATACGGTCCTGCAAGACAACAAAGCCCGCTTTGTTCTCCCCGGCGAAAGTGGCGACATCGACTATGTGCAGTTACTCAAACTGGCAGTCAAAGACGGCTACCGAGGCGATATCTGCTGTGAAGTCAGCGGCATGGTGTTCAAACAGAAAGGCTACGATCCCGTCGCAGCTGCCAAAACCTGTTATCAAAATATCGCCCCCGCCTTTCAGCAGGCAGGAATCGCACGCGGCTAATCAGCATTTTTCTGATCCCCATTGGTATGAGTTCAACCATGATCGATCATCATCGAAGTCAAATTCAACGTTTCCTCTTGGCATTGGCGGCACTCTTCAGCCTGCCGAGCGCGCTCTCTGCAGCCGAACCAGCGAAACCCCCTGCCAGTCAGATCGAATTTTTTGAGTTACATATTCGACCCGTATTGATCGAACAATGTGCCGACTGTCATACAGGCGATGCCGACGCGGAAAGCAGTCTCGCCGTCAATTCCCGATCGGCGTTCATCAAAGGGGGCGAATTCGGGCCAGCCATCATCCCCGGTAAACCTCAAGAAAGTCTCTTGTATCAATCCATCCAACGCACTCACAAAGCACTCAAGATGCCTCCTGATGAGGATGATAAACTGAGTGCAAAAACCATTCAGCATTTCAAACAATGGATCGAATGGGGCGCCCCCTGGCCTGAAGAAAAAGTCAAACCACTGACCACATCTCAGGCGAAGAAAACCGAGCCACTGACCACATCGCACTGGTGTTTCCTGCCGCGTCAGTCGGTTGCGCCGCCAAAAGTCAACAATCAAGAGTGGGCCGCTTCGCCCATCGATCGCTTTATCTTCGAGCGACTGGAAAAAGAACAACTCACGCCCGCCCCCCTGGCGTCCCGGCGGACGCTGATCCGTCGGGCCACCTTCGACCTGACCGGCCTGCCCCCAACTCCTGAAGAAGTAAGTCATTTTCTGAATGACCCTGACAATGATCGAAAAGCTTTTTCCAAAGTCGTCGATCGCCTGTTGGCATCACCCGCGTATGGCGAACGCTGGGGCCGTCACTGGCTGGACGTCGCACGCTATGCCGACACTCAAGGAGATGTCGGAGACTTTCCGATTCCCGATGCTTATCTCTACCGCAACTGGGTGATTGATGCATTCAACGATGACCTCCCCTATGATCAGTTTCTGCAGGCCCAGTTGGCCGGCGATATTCTGGCGAAACAGGAAGACGATCCAGAACGTGCCCGGCAGCTCAAAATCGCGACCGGTTTTATCGCCCTCTCCCGCCGGTTTGGCAATACGCGATATGAAGACCAGCACCTGACCATTGACGATACGATCGACACCATCGGTCGCGGCATCATGGGCGTCACACTCAAATGTGCCCGCTGTCACGATCATAAATTCGATCCGATGCTCGCCACCGATTATTACGGTTTGTACGGCATCTTTGAAAGCACGCTCTACCCGACCATGGGCGCGTCCAACGAACCCTCGCCCACACAACTCGTCGCCGCGGAAAATGATCCGGATTCACAACAGAAAATCGACGAATACTGGGATCTACTCAGCCAGTATCAACATCAGATTCGAAACCACTTCCGCCCCTGGCTCAAACCAACGCTCGAAGAATACAAACAGGTCGCTGCCAAAATCAAACAGGCAAAGAAAAACGGGCAACCGACCGAAAAACTCGAAGCACGGCGGCAAAAACTGCTGGCCTCTCACAAAGGAAAATTCCGCGAACTGATGGAACACGGCTTACCCTGGTTGAAAAAAGAAAAAGCCAGACTCGTCAAACAGCCCCCGGCAGAGATGTTGTATGCCGTCATCGACGGGAAACCGCACCATGCGAAACTGCATCGCCGTGGCAATCCGGAAACTCCCGGCGATGTTGTGCCGCGCCAGTTCATCAGCGTGATCTCCAAAACCAAACCGGATTTAGATCAGAAACGATCCGGGCGCGAAGAACTTGCCAACTGGATTACCGCAGCCGAGCATCCGTTAACGGCCCGCGTGATCGTCAACCGACTCTGGTATCATCACTTCGGACAAGGGCTGGTTAAAACCGTCGATAATTTCGGTGTACTGGGAGCCGCTCCTTCGCATCCCGAACTACTCGATTATCTGGCCAATCAATTGATCAAACAACAATGGTCGCTTAAGGCGCTGCATCGCCAGATGATGCTCAGCCGCGTCTATCGACTGGACAGCAATGACATCAAGGAAAACAGCCAGCGCGATCCGGAAAACGTTTATCTCTGGAAATATGCCCGCCGACGACTCGATGCGGAATCGATTCGCGATGCGATGTTGTTTGTCTCGGGTAAACTGGACCGTGAACCAGGCGGCCCGCATCCCTTCATCCCCTGGCATAAAAAAGGCTACAGTCTGAATGGACCGTTCCACAAAGTTTACCCGTCCCAAAAACGGAGCGTGTATCTGATGACACAACGCCTGTTTAAGCACCCGTTTCTTGGCTTGTTTAATGGACCGGATACGAACGAAACCACGGGAACGCGTACCAGTTCCAATCTCCCCACACAAGCACTCTATCTGATGAATTCGCCTTTTCTTCCCAAACTCGCAGACGCATTCGGAAAACGCATATTGCAATTAGACCAAACCGAAGAAAAACAGATCCAGACCGCGTTCCAGATCGCCTTTTCACGGAATCCCACACCGGAAGAACTGGTTGAATTTTTACATACTCTGCACGCATACCGCGCGCAGATTCTGAAAGAACAACCGCAGGATTCTGCGACAGCAAACCAGGCAGCGTGGACGGGGCTCGCCAAAGTACTGCTGACGAGTAACGAATTCTTTTTCATCGACTGATGCCAACCGCAGTTGCCACTGAGGAACGACAAAATGCATAATTCCAAACACATTCATCGCAGAAGCCTGCTGCAGGCGGGGCTTTTGCTTCCTTCCGTGTTGCCCGCGAGCGATAGCGTGCCTCATCATCGACCCCAGGCCAGGCATGTGATCATGCTTTATATGTCAGGCGGATATTCGCACGTTGACACCTTCGACCCCAAACCCGCATTAACGAAACGACACGATCAATCGATCGGCCAGGAAGACAAAGCGGCGGTCTCCGGGCAGCCGAAAATCAAACGATTTCTGAAAGCCCCATTATGGAAATTTCGCCCGAACCGGGAATGCGGGACGGAAGTCAGTGATCTGTTCCCCCACATTCGCCAGCAGATGCACGAAGTCGCCTTGATTCGCTCGATGAGCTGTGATCACCGCGATCATGGCGAAGCCACGCTGCAACTGCACACCGGCAGTACCACCACCGCCATGCCAGGCATCGGCGCCTGGATGAGTTACGGTTTAAAATCATTTAATGAGAACCTGCCCTCACACATTGTTATTTCCGAACATCGCCCCTACAACGGGCCGCAACTGTGGGATGCCAATTTCTTACCCGCCGTGAACGGTGGTGTGCAGGTTGTGCCCGGCAATGATCCGATTCCATTTCTGAAGTCCCCAACATCACAAGCGCGACAGCAACTGGAACTCTCTCTCTTGTCAAAAATGAATCAACGCCATCTACAGCAACGCCAGCAGGATGGCCAACTCGCCGGACGCGTCGCGTCCTTTACCGCCGCCACAGGTCTGCAACAGCAGGCACCCGAAGCCCTTGATCTTTCCAAAGAAACAAAGGAAACATTGACCGCATACGGAGTGGAACAGGGAGATCAATCGAGTTACGCCGCCCAGTGTGTGATGGCCCGCCGCCTGGTCGAACGGGGTGTTCGCTTTATTGAAGTCATCGACGCCGTCGGCGCCTGCCGGGATAATTGGGATGCCGCCCACCGCGATATCGCCTCGCATGAAAAATATGCTCGCCGTGTCGACCAGCCGATCGCTGCACTGATCACGGATCTGAAACAGCGGGGCCTCCTGGAAGACACGCTGCTCGTGTTCTGCACAGAATTCGGCCGTTCTCCCTGGGCACAGGACGGCAAAGGAACCAAATCGCGCACGCATCATCCGAATGCTTTTTCCTGCTGGCTCGCCGGCGGCAATGTGCGCGGCGGTGTGATTCACGGCGCAACCGACGACATTGGAAATTATGTCGTGAAAGACATGGTTCACGTGCATGATTTCCATGCCACGATCTTACATATCATGGGGCTGGATCATGAGAAACTGACCTACCGCCACGCCGGCCGCGACTTCCGCCTGACCGACGTCCACGGTCACGTCGTCAAAGAAATCCTCAAAGCATAGGGACAACTAAGCCCTCCTGGATGTGACGCTTTTTTCGACACTGCTGGCACTTTTTTCAACCACAGTTTCGAAAACGACAGACGTTCCCTGCAAGAACCTCTTGAAATTGCGCCGTTCCGCGGCTGCAACAAAAATGGAACATGTTTTGCGGCTTCTGAGTCGAGAACAATCCCCTCAATTAAAGGAGCGTCCATCGATGTGCTGTTTTCTGCGTCTCATGTTAATCGGATTCGTCTGCTGGAATTCTTCACTCGTCTTTGCTGCAGGACCGAAACCGGCAAAGCTCAAAGCATCGCGTGATAAAGCCATCACGTTTCTGAAAAACTCCCAAAACGAAGATGGCACCTGGACCTTCAATGAAGCCGCCGGCATCTCGGCACTGGTCACCTCTGCTCTGATCGAATCGGGAGTTCCCGTCACGGACCCTACGGTCGAAAAGGCATTAAAGAAACTGGTATCCTTCTGTCAGGAAGACGGCCGCATCTGCTCGGCCGGCAGCCAACACTCGGGCTACGAAACCGCGGTCGCATTGATGGCGCTCCAAGATGCGAACCAATCAGGTAAATACACGCCGCAGATCAAAAAAGCGGAACAGTTTCTGCGTGGACTGCAGTTCGACGAATCGAAAGATGTGAAACCGAGCGATCTCGAATATGGCGGCGTCGGTTACGGCCCTGGTAAAAGCCGCCCCGACCTGTCCAATACGGTATTCATGATGGAAGCCTTGAAAGCCGCCGGCGCGAAATCGGATGATCCCGCGATTCAGAAAGCACTCACCTTTGTCTCACGCTGTCAAAACCTAGAAAGCGAATATAATACGTCGCCCGCAGCAGCAAAGGTGAACGATGGCGGCTTCTATTACAACGTCTCAGCCGGTGGTGCTTCTCCCGCAGGAAAAACCAAAGAAGAAGGACTGCGTTCTTATGGCAGTATGACGTACGCGGGTCTGAAAAGTATGATCTACGCGGGACTCACTCCCAAAGATCCACGCGTCAAAGCAGCCATTGACTGGATTCAGAAAAACTACACCGTGCAGAACAATCCCGGCATGGGCGACAACGGTCTGTACTACTATTACCAGCTCTTCTCCAAAGCCCTCGCGACATTGAACCGACCCGAGGTCAAAGACATCAAGGGGGAAGAACATGACTGGCGCAAAGAACTCGCCGACCATCTCTTTTCTCTGCAGCAGGAAAACGGCAGTTGGGTGAATTCGAAATCGAATCGCTGGTTTGAAGGCGACCCGAATCTGGTCACCGCCTATACCTTGTTGGCACTCAAACATTGTGAGCTGCCCAAACCGGTCGCCGATTGATCATTTCTTAGCAGAAGTCAACGACCGCTGACGGAGCCAGTCTTCTGCGCGGTCGGTCCAGGTATCGACGTCGGAATTTTCAACGGGGCGCATGCCGTAGCCGTGTCCGCCCGTTTCATAGATGTGCAACTCGCTGCCGACGCCATTTTTCTTGAGTGCCGTATAAAACAAAATACTGCTGAGAGGCGTGGCACCATCATTGTGAGCATGCACCAGAAACGTGGGCGGCGTCGACTTTGAAACCGTGAAGACTTCATTCAAGTCACCCGTTTTGTCGTCAACCAATCGCCAGGGATAAACCAGCAGACTGAAATCGGGACGACAGGAGACTTTGTCCGTCGCATCAGTCGGCTTGTAAGACCGTTCATCAAATCGGGTGGTGACCAAGGCAGCCGCCTGCCCTCCTGCGGAAAACCCAATCACGCCAATTCGATCCGGTTTGACGCCCCACTCAGAAGCCCGCTGGCGAACCAGACTCAACGCACGCTGGCCATCCTGCAGAGGTCGTTCCGATGCAGGAGATAACTGAGCATTCTTCTGCGTCGAAGGAGATTTCTGTTTCGTACGATAATGCACGACAAACGCGGTAATCCCCAACTCATTCAACCATTCGGCGGCTTCCGATCCTTCTTTATCTGTCACAACATAGTTGTATCCGCCGCCGGGAAAAATCAAAACCGCGGCACCATTTCGTTTGTCAGCAGGCGGTTGAAAGACCTGCAACTGCGGACGTGTGATGTCTTTCACGCGTGTCGCCGGTGGATTTTCATTGGCACGTCGGGCCAGTTTCGTGCCTGTATGACGTGTTGTTTCCCCGGGTGCTGCACCCGACCAAATATCGATCACCGCATCCGGCTCGCGTGCATCGACACTGGAAAACAGGCTCGCACACATCCCTATAATCAAAAACGCCATGACAGTGAACCGTCTCATGCTAATATTTCCTTGATGATGTTCGACGGTTCGACTCCCGTCAGTTTGAAGTCAAGTCCCTGATGTCGAAATGTAAAACGCTCATGGTCGATGCCCAATAGATGCAGTACCGTTGCATGCAGATCGCGGACATTCACCGGATTTTCGGCCACGTTATAACTGAACTCATCGGTGGCACCATACGTCATGCCCGACTTGACGCCGCCCCCTGCCAACCAGGTGGTGAAGCAGCGTGGATGATGATCGCGGCCCCCTTCGGGACTGTCCCACTTTCCTTGACCGGCGACGCCGCGACCAAACTCGCCGCCCCAGATCACCAGCGTCTCGTCCAGTAAGCCCCGTTGTTTGAGATCTTTCACCAGCGCGGCACTCGCTTGATCGGTATCGCGACAACGGGCGACACACCACGAACCCAGACGGCTGTGATGATCCCAGTCGGGATGAAATAACTGCACGAACCGCACACCGCGTTCAATCAAGCGTCGCGCCAAAACACAGTTGGCTGCATAACTGCCGGGCCGCCGTGAATCGGGGCCATACAGTTCGAACGTGGATTCCGGCTCATCGCTCAGATCATTCAACTCGGGAATACTGGATTGCATCCGCCAGGACATCTCATATTGTCGAATGCGTGTTTCGATTTCCGGGTCACCTGTTTTTTCGAGACGCATCTGATTCAGTTCGGCGATGCCATTCAGCATGCCCCGTCTCACATTACGGGGCAGTCCGTCCGGGTCGCGCAGATATAACACGGGCTCTTTCGCGTTTCGCAACTTCACACCCTGATAACGCGAGGGCAAAAAACCGCTCCCCCAGTAATGATCATAAAGCGGCTGATCGCTGGGTCGCTTCATTTTGGAAATCAACACCAGATAATCAGGTAGATTACGGTTCTCGCTGCCCAGTCCGTAACTCGACCAGGCACCAATCGACGGTCGCCCCGGCAGTTGATGGCCCGTCAGATATTTGGTCATCGCCGGGGCATGATTGATTTGATCGGTGACCATCGATTTAATAAAGCAGAGTTCATCAGCCACTTCCCCATGATAAGGTAACCATTCCCCAAGTGTCGCACCGCTCTCGCCATAGCGTTTGAATTTGGTTCGCGACGGCATGATCAACTGCTTCTGATTGGCGGTCATCGTGGTCAATCGTTGTCCGCCACGCACACTATCCGGCAGTTCCTTGCCGGCCCACTTCATTAAACCCGGTTTATCATCGAAGAGTTCAATCTGCGAAGGACCACCCGACTGCGTGAGAAAAATGACGTTCTTGGCGCGAGGCGGTTTGTGAGGTAAATCCGGAAGACCGATCGCCTTCGGTTTCTCTGACTCGGCACGAAGCGTGCTTTCCAACAGGCCCAGCGCCATCGCACCTAAGCCCACGCCGGCACCGCGTCCCAGAAAATAACGGCGGGATATTTCGAATGCACGTTGTTGGATTTGCTCATTCATGGGTGATTGCCTCATCTAGATTGAAGACCATGCTGGCGATGATCATATAGGCGGCAAGTTCGTCCGGTGGGACTTTATTTTTATTCGGTGGTTGTCCGACATCAAGCAGGTTGAACGCGTCCTCGGGCTGTTTTCGATAATGGGCATGTGCCATCTGTAGCTCCCGCTCCAGTACCGCGCCTTCCCGCTTACTTAACGAACGGGATAAAATTCGACGTGCCAGCAGATCCATTCGATCTGGTACGGCTGTTTTCTGTTGAATCGCCGTGCGTGCCAGTTCGCGGGAGGCTTCCAGAATCGTCAAATCATTGAGCAGTGTCAGCGCCTGTAAAGGCGTATTCGTGCGTCGCGGTTTGACTTCACACACGCGTCGTTGTGCACTGTCAAACAAAAATGTCGGCGCACTCGAACGTCGCCAGAATGCATACAGGCTCCGTCGATACTGGGCCGCCCCCTGGCTCGGTTCATAACGAAAACGGCCCATAAACATTTCGGCCCAGACTCCCGCCGGCTGATACGGCATCACCGGAGGACCTCCCAGAGCCGGATTGAGTAAACCACTCGCCTGCAGTGCTGCATCGTGAATCATCCAACTGGGTAAACGAAATCGCGGGCCGCGGGCCAGTAAGCGGTTTTCCGGATCGCGGGCCAACAATGCTTTTGAGACCTCGCTGTGCTGTTGATACGTTTGACTGGTCACAATTAAACGTTGAATGTGCTGCAGGTCCCAGTCATGCTCCATGAGTTCGACGGCCAGCCAGTCGATGACGTCCGGGTGCGTGGGGCGTTCTCCCTGCAGACCAAAGTCGCCCGGCGTGCGGACCAGCCCTTCACCAAAACACATCTGCCACAAATGATTGACGACCACGCGCGCTGTGAGCGGGTTCTTTTCGGAAACCAGCCATCGTGCCAGATCGAGACGATCTTTTGTTTTTTCTTTCGGTAATGGGAAAATCGCTTCAGGAACCGAACGGGAGACTTCGGTACCATGCTTATCCCAGACTCCCCGTTCCAAGACAAACGTTTTGCGGGGCTCTTTTCGCTCGGATAAAACCATCACGGATAATTCCCCGGCCGCCTTTTTGACTTGAGCCAGTTGTGAGTTCGCACGATCCAGTTCTGCTTTGCGTTTCTGATAAGCACTGTGATCGACGAGAAACTGATCCAGCAGTCGTTTTCTCAGCTTCGGATCAACTTGGGATGTCTCACTCACTTTGGTTTTTGCGAGTGCTTCCAGAGGCATCGGGTCGAGTGACCGCACCGCTTGTCCCGGCTGGTCCGTCAGCATCACGCGAAATCGTCCTATGTTCGCGTTCCCTTCGGTCGAACGATGTAACATCACGAAGATCAACTCTTCCTGATCGTCCAGAACCAGAGGTTCCGCTAACGCGAAAACAGCGGTATGTTTTTGCTTCGGATCGTGTGTTTCAGTGGTCCAGCCGTTACGGGGATCGTCGTCGAGTGTGTCCTTAATTTTTCCGTAGTTACGGCCTTTGGCTGTTTTCTCGACATCCGCGACTGCGGTCGCGAATTCAATGTCTCGCAACTGGGAACTCCCCTGACGGCGTACCTGAAGTTTCACGTCGGTTAGAATAAATTCCCCATTTGCGCCCCGGCTCAACTTGCCCTCCGTATGCGAAGCATGTGGAAAGACTTCCAGCCGGATACCAGTTACTCGCGGTAACTTCGTGGCTACCGTCAGACGATAATCATCCTGTCGCGGCTTCGGTCCACTGCTTTGTATGATGCCGTCGGCTTCCTGTTTCAGAATGGTTCCTTCTACGGAATTCAGAGACCTGATCTGCGGCTGATGCCAGGCGTTGAATCCTTTTTGAACCGCCTGCAGTTGCTCGGCCAACCATGGTTCAAATTCCTGCTCGGCCTGTTTGCGGGCCTGTGCTTCTAAAGGCCGCCGTTCGTCGACCACCTGTTGTGCTTCCTCGATGGCACGTTGCACCAGTGGCGATTTATATTTGAGATACGGCTTCGCACCGCGGCCCGCTTTGCCATCTTCATCAATACTATTGAAGAACGCGAACAGACTGTAATAGTCGGCCTGTGAAATCGGATCGAATTTATGCGAATGACACTGGCAGCAGCCAAGCGTCAATCCCAGCCAGACGGTTCCCGTGGTGTTGACCCGGTCGATCACATAATCAATACGCGATTCTTCCGGATCGCGGCCCCCTTCTCCATTGGTCATGTGATTACGATGAAAGCAGGTCGCCAGTTTTTGTGCCGGCGTCGCATTCGGCAACAAGTCGCCTGCGAATTGTTCGATGGTAAACTGATCGAAGGGTTTGTTCTCATTGAACGACTGAACGACCCAGTCCCGCCAAGGCCAGTTCGTACGTGTGGAATCCTGTTGAAATCCGTCCGTGTCAGAATAACGGGCGAGATCCAGCCACCACATCGCCATTCGCTCGCCATAGTGCTTGGACTTTAATAATCGATCAACGACTTTTGCATACGCATCGGGAGACGAATCGTTCACAAACGCGTCAACTTCCTCGGGCGTCGGCGGCAGACCAGTCAGATCAAATGAGACGCGCCGGATCAGTGTCTGCTTTGTGGTGACCGATGAAAGTGATAAACCTGCTTCCGCCAGCTTGTGTTGAACAAGTACATCAATCGGATTCTGTTGTTGTTCTTGTGGATTGAATTCTGCTTTCGCCGGTGGCTCAAAGGACCAGTGCCTGCCCCACTTCGCACCTTCAGCAATCCATTGTCGGATCAGTTCTGTCTGCTTCTTTGTCAGTGGCTTACGGTGCGAATCGGGGGGCGGCATTAATAAATCGTCATCGCCGGTGGTAATCCGGGTCAGTAACTCACTTGCTGACGGTTTTCCTGGAACAAGGGGCACAGTTCCATCCCGATCGGCAGTGGCCGCTTCACGTAGATCAAGCCGCAGGTCGGCTTCTCGATGATCGGGATCAGGGCCGTGGCAGTGAAAGCAGCGATCTGAAAGAATCGGCAGGATCTCGCGACTGAAGTTCACCTCACCCGCCGCGCAGACGCTCCCCGGCAATAATACCGCAATATTTATGACGATCAGCTTGCAATAATCAGGCGTGAAATTCAAAACAGGCCTTCATTCGGGGCAGGAATCAAAACGGAAGGAAAATACATTATCCTATCTAAATTCATGGTACTTTCGACAATACCTCAGGTCCAGACATACCAGTAAAACGAATCCACTCATTCACAACTCGAATGTTTAAAATTTTGAAATTGAGGGTTTTTATTCTTAAATAAAGATTACTTGGAAATTAAGTCTTTTTTTAAACAAACAGACATGGTTTTCGTATCATTCAGCATAGAAACCATGTCATTTTGTATAAAAAACATTGACATACAGATTTACACAATTACTATTTATTAATCATCTTAACTTAATAAGCCTTCAGTCTAAAACTTATTTTAAGACGCTCACTAATTCCATATTTCCAAATATTCGTTTTATTTAAGGAAATGAGATCATGAGCAGATATTTCAGACGAAAAGCTTTTACCCTGATTGAGTTGTTAGTTGTTATCGCGATCATTGCTGTGTTGATTGCCCTGCTTTTACCGGCCGTCCAGCAAGCCCGGGAAGCAGCCCGGCGTTCTCAGTGTAAGAACAATCTAAAACAACTGGGACTCGCGTTCCACAACTACCACGACACGTTTTCATCATTTCCCAACGGAAGCCATCCAACGCCCGATTATTCCGGCGGCGGATATCATATGGGCTGGGCTCCAAAGATCTTCCCTTATATTGATGAAGCCTCCCGCATCAATGCCATGGAAGGTTTTGACCCTAATCCGATCTCTCGCCTCGCTCCCTGGCGAATTGACACGGCGCCCCATAACGGGACAAGTGAAATTTGGGGCCCCATTCCAGTTCTTGCCTGTCCTTCCTCTGCTTTGGGTAACCGCTCTCCGGACATCGTGAATTCCACATTGCCTTGGATTGTCGGTCACGGTGCGCTGCATTACCGGGGAGTTAATGGTCGTATTGAAGACGTCACCAATCCTTCAGACAGCAATAATTATCGATGGGCCAATACTGGAATCATGTACCCCCATAGTAAGACAAGATTTCGCGACATCGTCGATGGATCCACGAATACCATTCTGTTGGGCGAATCATCTTCTTCGCATGGCTGGTCTGCCTCTATGAAAGCGGGATGGGGTGGTATCCAGCCCTGGACCTGGGGCATGTACTGGTATACCAACACACGGCGGCTCACGCTAGATAGTAAAAACATTCAGTTCCCGATCAACTATCGAGGAGATTTTGGTACCAACCATACTCCTTTCACCAGTTTTCATGTTGGGGGAGCTCACTTCATGATGGCCGATGGTTCGGTCCACTTCATTAGTGAGAATATCGATCTGGGGCTTTTCAAATCGCTGGGAACGCGTGCCGGTGGAGAAGTACTGGGCGAATGGAACTAAAGCTTCTGTTTCATTCAATCCAAGGGCGCAGAAAAAGAGAGTTTGAGTCTTAAAGGACTCAGCTCTCTTTACTGCAGACATCGTTTGATGAATGTAGCAGCCCCCGCTTCGCTTCTCATTCTTCCACACAGTAAAGGGACTCTGATGATCTATAACCTACCACCTGCCTGTCTCAGGTTGTTCAAACAGACAAACATGCTACTGCTCTTACTTTGCATCCTACCGTTAACAATGTCTGGCTGTGGAGATGGCCGACCGGCACGTGCGACGGTAACCGGAAATGTCAGCTACAACGGAAAACCATTAAGTATCGGTTCGCTTGTATTTATACCCATCGGCGGAGGTCCCCCGGCTCAGGGAAAAGTCAACCGTGATGGAGTGTATGAAATGGGAACATTTGAAGAAACCGATGGGGTGATTCCCGGTGATTACAAAGTAATGATCACCGCACTCACCAGTTCCGGAGGATCGGGATTGCCCGAAGACACGGTCAGTGCGAATGAAGCACCAGTCTCTGTCATCCCGGAATGGTACGGCGATTTAGAAAAATCCGGACTGCAGGTAACAGTGAAAGCAGACGAGGAAAATAAAATCGACTTCCCATTAACTGACGATAAACCGAAAGAATCGAAATAAGAGTGATTCACCAATACCTGCAACACCAGAAAAAACAACTGGTGTTGCAGGAACACAGTTTCTCGAGTCCTGCTTGAATTTTGCTCCCCTCTGCCTGCCTCGCTTCTCGCTTCAATGCCTAACTGTCGACTTCCTGCACAACACGGATCACCACCTGAAATTCAGTCTGAATCGGTGCGTGACGCTCCTCGAGTCGCATTTGCCCGCCCTTACGGATATACTGATCACAGTAGCTTGCTACTGCGGAAGTCCGACTTTCCTTCGCAGTCAGGCTCCTGCTTTATCCCAATCAGTGCCTCTCCAGAAACGGTATCCCATTCAAAATATCGTTAATAACCAAAGATCACCAATGAGTACGAATCCGATCTCCAGTCGCCAGCAATTTGAACAATACAAAGCCGAGTTTCATGAAAAGCACGGCCCTGAACCAGGCAAAAAATTGACACAGCGGGAGCGTTCTTCCTGGGACCGATGGTTTACCTGACACATCGCACCTGGATCAGCCGTATTCGGCCGCAACACCGTAAAATTCGCGCACAGCGCGTCGCCGTTGATGCACTGGCAACCGAATCGTTCGGCGGCATGCGCGTTGTGCGGGCCTTCGGCAGACAGCGTTCTGAAACCAGTCGCGTCTTACGAGGCAATCATCTGATGGGGCGTCAGGAGCTATATGCCTGGTGGTGGTCACGGCTCATTGAAATCGCCTGGGAAACGTTGATCCCCATCGCTTCTGCCTGTCTGCTTTTATATGGCGGCTGGCAAGTTCTGCAGGGAGAGCTGACGCTGGGTGAACTGGTGATGTTTCTGGCATATCTGTTAATGTTGTTGGGCCCTTTGGCGGTCCTCGCACAAAGTGCCGCCCAGTTTCAGAACAGCCTGTCAGGTTTTGACCGTGTGCTGGATCTCTTGGATGAACCACGTGAGATGGAATTGTCTACCGCAAAAAATATCAGCAAATCAGAAATCACGGGGCGAATTACGTTCGAAAATGTCGGCTTCCAGTACCCGGGTTCTGAACAGTTTGCTTTAGAGGAAGTCTCACTAGATGTCGAACCGGGCGAAACCATTGCCCTCGTCGGCCCCAGCGGTGCGGGTAAAACCACCTTCTGCAATCTTGTCGCACGTTTTTATGATCCCACATCGGGCCGCGTTTTGCTGGATGGTCGTGATTTACGCGAGCTGGATGTCGAAAGCTATCGCAATCACATCGGCGTGGTCGAACAGGATGTCTTTCTATTCGATGGCAGTGTGGCTGATAATATCGGCTATGGAAATCGGCATGCGTCGCTCGCAGAAATTCAACACGCGGCGGAAATTGCCAATGCCGATGAATTTATCAAAGTTCTCCCCGACGGCTACCAAACGATCATTGGTGAGCGGGGTGTGAAATTGAGTGGCGGACAACGGCAACGGCTGGCCATTGCCCGGGCCATTCTGGCAGATCCACGCATATTAATTCTTGATGAAGCTACGAGTAATCTAGATACGGAAAGTGAACGACTAATTCAAGACAGCCTGACGACTTTAATGCAGGGGCGCACCTGTTTTGTTATCGCACACCGATTAAGTACGATTACCCACGCCAACCGGATTGTCGTGTTCGAAGCAGGTCGTATCACAGAGACGGGAACTCATGACGCATTGATGGCAGCGGGTGGCAAATACCACGAAATGGTGCTACTGCAAACCAGTCCTGCTGAAGTCAGTTGAACGACTACGTCAGCCAAGTGCACATTCGTTTTCCATTTATGCTTCACGATCATGACATTTCGAAATTGAAAAGCCTCCATCGCATGTTTACAATTTGATGTATCAGTCCTTCCTTAAAATTGTTCAACGGTTCATGTATGCCGGACCCCTGTTGAATCACACCTTGTTCTGAATGCTCAGAACGCCTGTTAAATCAAAATTTTGTATTATCACTAAAAGACAAAGTTCGGGAACCTCCCGAAAAGGAAACAGCAGTATGAATGTATTGAAACATGGCCGTAGCTCCCTGCTTCTGAAGCTCAGCATCACATGTGGAATGGTGTTCGCGACCGTCCAGACTCAGACGATTTCTCACGCCGCCGAGAAGAATGCTTCCGCCCAAAAATCGAACAAAGTACTATTGGGTACCCCTGAGCTAACTTCCGGTATTCCTGGTAAAGGCCCCCTTACCAAAAAAGAAATCAAAGAATGGCTCAGCAAGCCGGAAAATCATGAGATCCTGGAAGTCACTCTCCCGCTCGGCTTGAGTGCCGGTGCCGCCCAGATGGTAGGTCTCAAAGAGAATCCCCTCACCCGCGCCAAAGTCGAACTGGGACGCCAGCTTTATTTCGATACGCGACTCTCATCCGACAATACCATCAGTTGTGCCAGTTGCCACCATCCTGATGAAGGTTACGGACGACATACACAGTTTGGCATCGGTGTACGAGATCAGGAAGGGGGCCGCAACTCTCCCATCAGCTATAACCGTATTTTAAGCGGCCCTCAATTCTGGGACGGCCGCGCCGCTACTCTGGAAGAACAAGCTGTCGGGCCAATCGAGAACCCCATTGAAATGGCCAATACGCACGAAACTGCGGTTAAAACGATCAAAGGAATTCCCGGCTATCAGATGCAGTTCAAGAAAATTTTCAAGGATGGCATCAATATCGACAACATCGGTAAAGCGATTGCTGCATTCGAGCGCACGCTTGTCACGGGACCTTCGCCGTTTGACTATCAGGAGAAATTAAAACCGTTCCTGAAAATGGACAAAGAAGACCTCGAAGATCTGGCGGACATTTATCAGCCGATTCTGGCACAAACTAAAAAACATCCGATGTCGAAAAGTGCGCTGCGTGGTATGGATTTATTCTTCAGTGAAAAAGTCAACTGCGCCGCCTGCCACTTAGGTCCGAATCTGACAGATGAAAAGTACCATAACCTCGGCGTCGGTATGGATGCGAAAAAACCGGATCTCGGTCGTTTTGAAGTCACCAAGCAGGAAAAAGATAAAGGTGCATTCAAGACCCCCACGATCCGCAATGTGGAATTCAGTGCCCCTTACATGCACGACGGCTCTCAGCAAACCCTGGAAGAAGTCGTCGAACACTACAACAAAGGGGGGACGCCAAACCCTTACCTGAGTGAGAAAGTGAAAAAACTGAATCTTTCCGACCAGGATAAAAAAGACCTGGTGGCATTCATGAAAGCCTGCTCGGGGCCCTTCCCGAAAGTAGAAACCGGACGGCTGCCGCAATAGTCTGTCCCGTTTTTAATTATGACTTTCATAGCCCGGTTTCACGACCGGGCTATTTTTATTTCTGATCACAAATCAGGTCGTTTCTCTGCTGTGCGTTTTCAGAAATACTGTTATCCTCTGACGTATTACACGATTCCAACGTTCTGCTAAACCTCTAGTCTTGAATTTTGTTTTAGGAAACAACATTGACCGGTGTTCTGGAAGTCATAGTGCTGACGACTCTCGCAGGAATTACGATTCCCATTGGTGGGTTTCTCGCGAACATTGAACGGATTCGTCCACGCTGGCTCGAACAGGAATTTCGGCACTCGATCATTGCCTTTGGTGGTGGAGTACTACTGGCTGCTGTTGCCCTGGTACTGGTTCCGGTGGGGATTGAAGAATTAAATCCACTCACCGCCTCTGCTTCCATTCTCTGTGGCGGCGTCTGCTTCATGGCAATTGACCGGATTCTGGCAACACATCGCAACTCTGCTTCACAGCTCATCGCCATGCTGCTGGACTTTGTTCCGGAATCCATGGCTCTGGGCGCTTCTTTCTCTAACGGGGGAGAATCGGTTGGTTTGTTGCTTGCGATTTTAATTGGACTGCAGAACCTCCCGGAAGGGTTTAATGCCTACCGAGAATTAAAAGGGTCTGCAACGATGAACACACATTTGATCCTGCCCGGTTTCTGCCTCTTGGTTTTCCTGGGGCCCCTGGCGGGACTCACCGGATATTATGTACTGTCGCTGATCCCGTTCATGATCGGTTTCATCATGCTCTTCGCATCAGGAGGGATTCTATATCTCACATTTCAGGATATTGCACCGCAGGCCAAACTGGAACATCGCTGGGCCCCTGCATTAGGAGCAGTACTCGGGTTTGTCTTTGGATTAATTGCACAGATGGTGGTCGCATAATTATCGTTTGTCCAACAATCTAAAATCCCCTCTGCCGATAGAGACAATTAGTGCTCCCCTTGGACCATGAAACCGCTATAATAAACTCGTCTCACCAACATCAATCAAACGTAAATCAAATCCGTTGCTGTGTCACATTCGCCGAGTGATTCCGGTAACACGCTCCAATCAAACAGTCTCGGCTTCAAACACAAAAGGAATCAGCGTGTCGAACTCCAATCCGTCGAAACCGGGTTCACCTGTCTGGAAATCTCTTGAAACGTTGATCGCCGTGTTCACGATCATCATGATTGCTGCGCATCTGATCTTGCGTTTTGCATTAGTGACATCAGAAACGGTGCAGAATTTCCCGCTCTGGGCTGTCTTAGCCTTGGGGGGGACGCCGCTGGTCTGGGGGCTGCTGGTTAAAATGTTTCACCGGGAATTTGGCTCGGATCTACTGGCCGGCATTTCCATCGTCGTCTCGATTTTACTCGATGAGTATCTCGCCGGATCGCTGGTTGTGCTGATGCTTTCCGGAGGCGAAGCCCTGGAAGCCTACGCCGTCCGCAGCGCGTCCTCTGTGCTACAGGCGTTGAGTAAACGTATGCCTTCAATCGCCCATCGCAAGATCGATTCTCGCATCGACGATGTTGCCTTAGATCAGATTGCCATCGACGACACGCTGGTCATCTTCCCCCACGAAATCTGTCCCATTGATGGAATCGTGCTGGAAGGTCATGGCGTGATGGATGAATCATATCTGACCGGTGAACCCTATATGATGTCCAAGACCCCCGGATCTCAGGTTCTTTCAGGAGCGATTAACGGCGAATCCGCATTAACGATCCGCGCTGAGAAACTGGCCGTTGATTCGCGCTACGCCAAAATCATGGAGGTCATGCAGACGTCGGAACAACATCGCCCTCGTATGCGACGGATGGCAGACAAACTAGGCGCCTGGTACACGCCGCTTGCTGTTTTAATTGGACTCATCGCCTGGATCATCTCAGGAGATCCCGTCCGTTTTCTGGCTGTGATGGTAGTCGCGACCCCCTGCCCGCTCTTAATTGCAATCCCGGTCGCCATCATCGGCTCGATCTCTCTGGCTGCCCGCAGAGCGATTATTGTACGCGATCCAACTGCACTGGAAACCGCGGACACCTGTCGTACCATCATTTTTGATAAAACAGGCACGCTGACCTATGGAGAGCCGCATCTCACCGAACAGATCTACGCTGAAGGATTTAAGCAGGACGAAGTCCTCTCGCTCGTCGGCAGTATTGAGCGATTTTCCAAACACCCACTGGCACAAGCTATTCTTAATACAGTGCAGGCAGAAAAAACCATCACGCACGAAGCGACTGAAATCAGCGAACCGCCGGGACAAGGGCTTCAGGGAACCGTTAATGGACATTCCATTCAGATTACCAGTCGCAAGAAACTTCTCAAACAGCAGCCGGAAGTCGAAAGCCAACTCCCCGAACAGGCGGGTGGCCTGGAATGTTTGATTCTGATTGACGATTTATATGCGGGCACGTATCGTTTTCGGGATACCCCCCGCACGGATGGCCTCTCTTTTATCAACCATCTCTCACCACAACACCAGATCCAGCGCACGATGCTGGTCTCCGGTGATCGGGAATCGGAAGTAAGGTACCTCGCCGATCAAGTCGGCATCGAAAATGTCTTCTTCAGCCAGAGTCCCGAACAAAAACTGGAAATTGTCAACGAAGAAACGGCGCAGACCAATACAATCTTTGTCGGCGATGGAATCAACGACGCACCCGCTCTCATCGCCGCGACCGTGGGGGTTGCTTTCGGCCAAAACAGCGATGTCACGACGGAAGCAGCCGACGTGATCGTCATGGATAGCTCGCTGCAAAAAATTGACGAATTTCTGCACATCAGTCGTCGCATGCGACGTATCGCTCTGCAAAGTGCGATCGGTGGCATGGGCTTGAGCATGCTGGGGATGCTACTCGCTGCCGCGGGATATTTACCCCCGGTCGCCGGGGCGCTGACTCAGGAAGTCATTGATGTACTGGCTGTGCTGAATGCGTTAAGAGTCGCGATCCCTCCCAAAGCATTGATTGACTTCACACCGGGTTCAACGATTTGATTTCACGCCGCAGGTAGTCAACATCACTTGGATTCAAAACGGACCGTTGGCACGCCGTCTGCATACGAGATCACATAACGCCCATCGGAAGTCGGATAAATCACGTCCTGCTTCAATTCAAAATCGGTGGGAGACGTACGCAGACGAAATTTTTCGCGTCTGGGAATTGCATATTCTCCGCCGTATTTAATCATCATCTTTGTCCGATCGCCGAGCGAGTGACCAATGTTTTTAAAGACGACATTATCAATGTCCGCGGGCGTAACAAATTTCGCTTCGACATCCAGTTGTGCGGCTTTCATATTCTGAACCATCGTTTTTGCATCGGCATAAGGACAAGTGGTATCTCCCGTACCATGAATGACGATGATCTTTGACGCGTGCCCCCGGTCTTTCATTAATTTCAAATGCTCAGGATTCCCGATAAATCGAATCTCCTGTGCGCCCGGTGCCAGATAATTCTTCGAATTTTTGTCCCGACTATAACGGGCATTCAGGCTGCTACCGCCGGGTAAATGAAACGCAATATCATCGGAAAGACGTGGCATGCCGCAGATATCAATCACGCACGTAAAGGTATGCGGCGCAAATTTATTGCACATCAGCGTAACGTTCCCACCCCCCGAACCACCGGTGGAATAGATGCGTTTTGAATTGAACGGGATCTTTTTCTCCTGCAACCCGTGAAATACAAACGACAGCGCCCGCAGCGCATCAATCGCCTGCAGATAACCAAAATCATAGGGAGCCCCCATCTCGGTCTGTGCTTTCCAGGAACCGCTCTGCAGGTAATCGACCGAAATCGCAATCACATTCAGTTCTTTCGTGAGCACCGCCGGATTGCCGGCGCCCGAAGTATTGGTGCCACCCCAGTTATGTAGATTGAGCATCAAACCCGTCTCCGCGTTCACATTTTCCAGTTTGTTACCTGGATAATATATGTAAACCTTCACCGAACGCGGTCCGGGATGAAACGGCCATTCCTGAGTTGAAATCGATACCGTTCCATTCTGATCAGGCAGTTCCGCAGCATCTAAGTCAGTGATCACCAGCACCAGAAAAAAGAACGCCCAAATGGCAATGGATTGTTTCCGCATGAATTCGACCTTGTCTCGTTGAAATCTCATCGGCTCTATGTACCTCTGCCCGATTGCTTGACGAACGCCATCATATCGATCATGGTGAATGGGTTCGCCAGAGTCAACACAGACCGTCTTTTCGAAGGAACTTTACGATGACTTCGCTGCCCCTTGTTAAACCACAGGAAATTGACCTCGATGGAGAACGACTGCAACAGGCAGGAAAATTACTGACAGAATGGACGGATGCGGGAACCATGCCCGGAGCAGCAATTGTTGTCGGCCGCCATGGAAAAATTGTAGAGCCCCAATTCTTCGGTAAACAGGGACCCGAAAAAAATGCAGAACCCGTGCGACGAGACGGCATGTTTCTGCTGGCATCCATTACGAAACCGATTGTCTACATGAGCGCCTTGAAACTGGTCGAACGAGGCGAGTTGGTACTCAGTCTGCCGGTGACGCATTATATTCCCGATTTCGCAGCACACCATAAAGAGTCGATACTCGTGCATCACCTGTTTACACATACTTCAGGGATGCCCGACATGCTGGATAATAATGTCGAACTTCGACAATCATTGGCACCGCTCGACAAGTTTATCCACGGCGCCATCTATGACACCGTGCCGCTGTTCCAACCGGCGGGAACCGGACTCAGCTATCAGAGCATGGGCACACTAATCGTTGCGGAGATCGTCCAGCGTCTTACCAGAAAAACAATCGCCCAACATGTCCGCGACGAAATCATCAAGCCGCTCGGTCTGCAAAGTACCTGGCTGGGACGTGGCGATTTTCCGCGCGAACGACTGGTGCGTGTCGAAACGCCGGAATACCAGATCGGTTCGAATTTCGGCTGGAACAGCAAATACTGGCAGGATCTGGGAGTTCCCTGGGGTGGCATGTTCAGCGCACCGGAAGATATGGCTGTGATCTGCCAGTGCATGCTGAATTATGGAAAAGTGCAAGACGAGCGTCTGCTTTCTCAATCAATGATGGAAATGGCGACCACGAATCGGCTCAACGATTATCCTGACCTGCCCGAACCGATCCGACGATCACAGCCGTGGGGGCTGGGGTGGCGATTGAATCATCCCGGTCAGTCTGGAAGCTGGGGGAATCTGCTCGACCGGAGTGTCTTCGGCCATACAGGAGCGACTGGCACCATGGTCTGGATGGATCGACGCCGTGATGGCTTTGCAATCATCCTGACAACCGCCATTCGCTCAAAAGCCCCCTGGCGCCTGGTACAATTGTCGAATATGATTGCGTCTGCTTTCCAGTAAGCAGCATTCAGAACCAGCGATCAGAAAACCAGTCGATGAACTTCCTGTTAAATTAAAGTCTGTGCGCGCCGCGTTACGATGGAAATGAAGACAGCGCCCCTTTCCATCTCTACTTAGGTAAAATAGTTTATCTGGGTTCTGTCTGTTTGATAGTTTTGTATTCCTGCCCATTTTTTTCTTAATAGAAATTGATCAATTCACATTCACTAATCAGACTATTGCACTATACTACGTATCCAATCAGACTTAGCTGCTCTCTCAGTGCGAAGTAAACCTCTTTGAATATCAGATTCCAGGCATTGATTATGAACTCTGTGATTCCTGTTCTTGACCCCGCGTCTCCGCAGGCAGAGGCCATTAACAATCTCTTTCTTCAGGTTTTACTTATCAGTGCCATTATCTTTGCCATCGTGGCCGGTTTAATCCTGGTCGCGATTTCGCGAGGACGGCGTAAAGAGACATTACCCGATCAGGACTTTGGTAGTGAAAAAGCCGAAATCTACTGGATGGTCGGTCCTGTGGTCATCGTCATCTGGCTGGTAGCGATCAGCGCCCACCTGGTCATCACACTCAATGCGTTTCCCAAAGTCAGTCCCGAGGAACAGGCAGAGAAGACAGACGTTGATCTGATTGTGACTGGCCATCAATGGTGGTGGGAAGTCAAATATCCCAAATCAGGGGTCATCTCTGCCAATGAGATCTACATCCCCGCTGACAAAAATAAAAAGTGGCGCGTGCAGATTTCCTCTGCCGACGTGATCCACTGCTTCTGGGTCCCGCAACTGGGCCGAAAGATTGATGCGATTCCCGGACGAGAAAACTACATCTGGCTCCAGGCCAGCGAGCCCGGTTCTTACCAGGGACGCTGTTCCGAATACTGCGGCGCACAACATGCCTGGATGAACTTTAAAGTGTATGCGGTCTCGGATGCCGAGTTTGATAAGTGGGTGGCCAGTGAACAACTCGCAACAAAGCAGCCCAAACTGCTCTCCCCCCTGGCCTCCGCCGGCAAACAGTTCTTTTTCAACGCAACCTGTCCACAGTGCCATACGGTTCATGGTACTCCTGCCAAAGCGACCATTGGCCCGGATTTGACTCACTTTGCCCGCCGCAAAGAAATTGGCGCGGGGGTCATCGATAATTCACCGGAAAACCTGGCATTGTGGCTGAAAGATCCGCAAGCACTCAAACCAGGATGTAAAATGCCCAACTTCAAGCTGAGTGATGAGCATATCAAACAACTCGTAGCCTACCTGGAGACACTCAAGTGACGACAGGATCCATCGATCAATCTGAACTGACTTCACTCGAGCCCCGGGTCACTCCGACCCCGATGCTGGATTGGGTCAGCACGCTCGATCATAAGCGTATCGGCATCATGTATATCCTGACCGCCGTGTTTTATCTCGCAGTCGGCGGCTTCGAAGCGCTGTTGATGCGGGTTCAACTGGCGTTCCCGAATAATACGTTTCTCTCACCGGAAATGTTCAATCAGCTGTTTACCATGCATGGCACCACCATGGTCTTCCTGGTGGGTATGCCCGTGCTGACCGGTTTTGCCAATTATTTCGTTCCCCTGATGGTCGGCGCCCGCGATGTGGCGTTTCCCCGCTTGAATGCATTCGGGTTCTGGATGCTGTTTTTTGGCGGACTCCTGCTGCACTTTAGTTTTTTAACCGGATCGGCGCCCAACGCGGGCTGGTTCAGTTATGTCCCACTCTCGACCAAAGCCTACAGCTCACTGCAAGGCGTGGACTACTGGATCATCGGCCTGTTAATCATGGGTATCGGCTCTGTCTCCGGGGCGATAAATATTTTCGCCACGATCGTCAGCATGCGGGCACCTGGAATGAGTTTACAGCGGGTCCCGCTGTTCGTCTGGATGATGCTGATGCAGGCAATCCTGATCATCCTCGCCTTGCCGGCCCTCAACTCGGCACTGGCGATGTTGTTAATCGACCGCTGGCTCGGCTCCGCATTTTTTGATCCGACTCGCGGCGGCTCCGCCGTACTCTGGCAACACTACTTCTGGATCTTCGGACACCCCGAAGTTTACATCCTGATCTTACCCGGCTTTGGAATGATCTCCGAAGTCATCCCCGTCTTTTCCCGAAAACCAATTTACGGCTACACGTTTGTGGCTGCCTCATCAGTCGCCATCGTCCTCCTGGGATACGGCGTCTGGGCACATCATATGTTTGCTGTGGGCCTGGGAATGTATGCCGACATCTTTTTCGCCGTCGGTTCTCTGCTGATTGCCATTCCGACCGGCATCAAGGTCTTCAACTGGACGGCCACACTCTGGGGCGGGGAAATTCAATTCAACACCGCGATGCACTTTGCCGTCGCGTTTCTGCTGCAGTTCGTTATTGGTGGCTTAACGGGCATTATGTTTGCCGCTGTTCCCATCGACTGGCAATTGACGGACACCTACTTCGTCGTCGCTCACTTTCATTATGTGTTGATTGGCGGGCTTGTGTTTGCGTTGTTCTCAGCCACTTATTACTGGTTCCCGAAGATGACTGGCCGCATGCTGAATGAACGACTGGGAATCATGCAGTTCTGGTTGTGGGCGCTGGGCTTTAATATGACATTCATGGTGCAGCACTTCCTGGGTATGATGGGCATGCCGCGGCGAGTCTACACCTATGCCGACAACCCCGGCTGGGCACTCTTAAATGGAATCGCCTCGCTGGGTGCAGTTTTCATGGCGATTGGCACACTGGTCTTTCTCTGGAATATCGGAGCCAGCTTACTCCGCGGAAAAATCGCCGGCGATAATCCCTGGGATGCCTTCACGCTAGAATGGGCCACCACGTCACCACCACCACCGGAAAACTTCACGTCCCTCCCAGAGATCAAAAGCCGTCGCCCCGTCTGGGATATGAACCACCCGGAGCACGCAGACTGGAAAACGGAAAAGACGCCGCAAGATAAAGGACGTCGTCCGAATCTACCGAAACTGGCTGCCTGGTCTTTCATCGCTTCGGAAGCCGTGTTCTTTCTCCTGTTGTTGATCGCGTATGTCGTGTTCAACACACGTTCGAAAGAAGTTGTGACGTCTTCCGTACTGGATGTCAATCGGACCGGAATCTTCAGCCTGTTCCTGATCTCCAGCAGTGTGACATTCTGGATTGCCGAACGTTTTCTCAAGGCGGGTAAGAAGTCTGCATTTGTGTTTTCACTCAGTTTGACAATCCTGCTCGGAATCACATTCCTGGCCGGTCAAGCCTGGGAATACACGGGCCTGCTGATGAATGATATCACTATCAATACCGACTTGTTTTCGGCCACCTTTTTCACCGTCACCGGATTCCATGGTATTCACGTGACGGCAGGTGTGATCGCGTTATGTGTCATGCTGATCATGGGCATCAAAGGGAGTTTGAATCCAGGTAAGACACACGTCTTTGGTGCTGTCGGCGTTTATTGGCATTTTGTAGATGTGGTCTGGCTGGCCGTATTTGGAATTATTTATCTGGGACTTCTACAATGAGTTCGTATTTCGATCTGACAAGCGAATTATGGAAATGGAATTCACCAGTCTGGTTACTGGTTCTGCCCCTGGTCGGGCTCTATTTCCTGTTTCATCAGGGAAACTCGGGAAAACGCATCGCGGCATTTGTATTCGCCATGTTTGCTCTGGCGATGGCGTATGTCTCTCCGATTGGCGTCCTGGCTGACGGCTACCTGTTTAGCGCACACGTCATCCAGCATTTGATCTTACTGCTAATCGTGCCTCTGTTTCTCCTGTTAAGCCTGTCTGAAACAGCAATGGAAAAACTGTTTCGCAGCCCCTTCATGAACCGCTTAGGTCATGTGATGGCGGTCCCGTTTCTGGGATGGCTCAGTGGCCTGGGTGTCATGTGGTTCTGGCACGTCCCTTCATTCTGTAATGCTTCAACTGAAAATTATGCGCTCGGTATCTTTCGAGATGCGACGTTTCTACTGGCAGGACTGGCATTCTGGTGGCCCATCTTTTCGCCTGTGAAACGGTTCCATCTGCCTTCATCTCAAGCAGTGATCTATCTGTTCTCGGCTTGTCTGGGATGCACTCTGCTCGGCATCTACATCACATTTACTGTCATTTCAGTTTGTCCCGCATTTGCGAATCCCGTTGATCGGATTGGCATCCTGAATATGCTCTACGATCAGGGAATGACTCCTGGCACAGATCAACGACTGGGGGGACTGCTAATGTGGGTTCCCCCCTGCTCGCTCTATGTCAGTGCGATCATGGTGATTCTCAAACGCTGGTATGCTGATATGGAACAGGTCGCTTCACCAAATACCGCTGGAACAACTGGCTCTTTACGGGAGGCGCGTCAATGAGTACGGAATCAACAGAGTCTCAAATAGAGCAAACAGAAGAACCGGAGTTGCGCCCCACCTATGCTCCCGCCGCGCTCGCCATGGGTATTACATTCATGAGCTGGGGAATTCTGACGCATTGGAGCATGTCCGTCATCGGCATCGCGGTCATTGTGGGTGCCATCTGGTCCTGGATGCATGAGATCCATAGTTCATGGAGTGAAACAAAGTGAGCGACCAACAGCCCCCCACACCCACAGATCAGCCCTGCTGCCAGCTCAAGCGCAGAACCTTTCTGACCCGCGTCTCTGTCATCCTAGGCGCGATTATCGGCTTCATGATCGCCCTGCCCGGCATCGGATATGTACTTGCACCAATTTTCAGAAAACCAAAACACAAATGGAGAACCGTCGGCAAGCTGGACGACTTCAAGGTCGGCGGTTTTGTCCTGGTACAATATGAAGATCCTTCGCCTGTGATCTGGGCCGGTGTCACCGCCAAAGCAGGTGCCTGGATCCGCCGCGCCAGCGAAACTGAATTTATCGCCTTTTCGATTAACTGCCGCCATCTGGGTTGTCCCGTCAGATGGGTCGACGATCCCAAATTGTTCATGTGCCCCTGTCATGGTGGTGTGTACTACGAAGATGGAACCGTCGCCGCAGGACCACCACCAGAACCTCTCTACAAACTGAATGTGCGCATTCGCGAGGGGCTGGTCGAAATTGAAACAGAACCGACTCCGCTGACGTTAACGACGTTGACCTGAAACCACCTTTGATGAAAAGCGAGTATCCGGCTGAATGAGTAATAACTTTGTGACTCGAACCTGGAACTGGATCGACAATCGAATTGGTTTTTCCGATTACATTGTTCCGCTGATGGTGCATCTGGTGCCTGATAATGCACGCTGGTGGTATATCTTCGGAAGTGCGACACTCTGTGCTTTCATCGTGCAGGTCTTCACCGGAGTCTGTCTGGCAATGTCTTATGTGCCTGGCGGCGAGGAGACGTATCAAAGTTTAAAATACATCACAGATACTGCTCCCCTGGGTAGTATCCTGCGGGGCATGCATTACTACGGCGCCTCGGCAATGGTCATGATGGCCGTGATCCATATGGTACAGGTCTACATGCACGCGACTTATAAATACCCGCGTGAAATGAACTGGATGAGCGGCGTGGTTCTACTGTTTGTTGTACTGGGAATGGCGTTTACCGGACAACTCTTGCGCTGGGATGCCAACGGTGTCTGGTCGGTCACCGTCGCTGCAGAAATGGCGGGTAGAACTCCTATCATTGGTCCCACACTGGCACATTTTATTCTCGGCGGCGAGACCGTCGGCGGTTCGACCATCACCCGCTTCTTTGCGATGCACGTCTTCATCATGCCGGCGCTGATCTTTGCCGGGATCGGCCTGCATATGCTGTTGATCATGCGTCACGGCATTTCAGAAATGCCTGATGTCAACGACCCCGTCGATCCGGAAACTTACAAAGAAGCCTACGAGAAACGAATTCATAAAACCGGAGTCCCTTTCTGGCCTGACGCCATGTGGCGAGATATGATTTTTTCCACGCTCATTGTCGGCGTCATTCTCGGCTGCTCGATTTTTCTGGGACCTCCGGCCCTCGATCCGCCTCCCAATCCCAGTAGCATCAACGCTAACCCGCTGCCAGACTGGTATTTCCTCTGGTACTTTGCCGTGCTCTCATTATTGCCGCCTCAACTCGAAACCTGGGTGATTCTGGGAGTACCGACGATCGGATTCATCGTTTTATTTTTCCTGCCATTGATTTCGAACAAGGGACACCGCGCCCCTTCCAAACGTCCCTGGGCCGGCGGTACTGTGATCTTCGGATTCGTGGCATTTCTTGTACTCACCATTTATGGATACAAAAAGCCCTGGTCACCAGATTTTGGCGTCAAAGAACTACCGGCGTCCGTTGTGGGTACCGATCATGGTCCACTGGCCGAAGGCGCCAAACTTATGCATATCAAAGGGTGTCTGTACTGCCATGATATCGGCGGCTATGGAGGTCATCGCGGCCCCGAATTGACCGAAATCGGCAAACTGCTGACACGCGATGATCTCATCATCCGAATTAATAACGGTGGTCACAATATGCCAGCGTTTGCCAGTTCGATTTCAGACAGTGAGTTACAACTCGTCGTCGATTTCCTGTTAACCCGGGGAGTTGAAAAAGAACCGGAGAATCCCAAGAGTACAACTCCCTGAACGATCTGATTTGGTGCTTCTCAATTCTGTTAACCCACTTTTCATTGCCCCGACTGGTGAATTCAATGAGATATCTGGCTTTCATTCTGACCGTCATCCTGACCTTCCTGAGTTTCATCCTGGGAATCGCGGTAGACCCTCATTTTTTCTGGCCACTACTGGCTCTGATCCCGTTATCATTATTGGGCATCTGGGACATGGTACAAACGAAACACAGTATTACACGTAATTATCCGATTATTGCGCATCTGCGTTTTTTGTTTGAAGAAATTCGCCCCGAGATCCATCAGTACTTTGTCGAAAGTAATATCGACGGTCGCCCTTTCAATAATGATGAACGATCTTTGATTTATGAGCGTGCCAAAAACATTGATGGATTGAAACCATTTGGAACGGAACTTGATATCTATGGCGAAGAGTACGAATGGCTCAATCATTCCATGGCGCCCCATCCCAAGTCGGAAGAACTGTTCCGCACCACAGTCGGAGGTCCCGAATGCAAGCAGCCCTACTCCTGCTCGATTCTGAACATCTCGGCGATGAGTTTCGGAGCACTCAGCCCGAATGCACTTCTCGCTTTGAATGCGGGCGCCAAGCGAGGCAATTTTTACCATTGCACAGGTGAAGGAGGCGTGAGCCCTTACCATCTGAAAAATGGTGGTGATCTGGTCTGGCAAATCGGCACGGGTTACTTTGGCTGCCGCAATAATGATGGCACATTTAACCCTGACCTGTTTAAAGAACAAGCCGCGCATGAAGCGGTAAAAATGATCGAGATTAAAATCTCACAAGGTGCCAAGCCAGGACACGGCGGTGTTTTGCCGGCTGCGAAAATCACTGCGGAAATCGCTTCTACCAGAAAAATCCTTATGGGGCAGGACTGCATTTCTCCTCCCGGCCATACCTCTTTCAACACGCCGATCGAATTATGTAATTACATCGCACAACTACGCGAACTATCGGGCGGCAAACCGGTTGGTTTTAAACTCTGTATAGGACATCCGAGTGAATTTCTCAGTGTCTGTAAAGCAATGCTGCAAACCGGCATCCTGCCTGACTTCATCACCGTCGATGGCGGTGAAGGCGGTACGGGGGCAGCGCCTCTTGAGTTCTCAGACAACATGGGAATGCCGTTAAAAGGGGGGCTGATGTTTGTGCATAACGCGCTGGTCGGCTGTGACCTGAGAGACAAAATCAAAGTCGCCGCTTCGGGTAAAATCAGTTCCGCCTTCACACTAGCCCGCAGCCTGGCTATCGGCGCGGACTGGTGCAATTCTGCCCGTGGTTTCATGATGGCTGTCGGCTGTATTCAGGCTCAGAAATGTCATACCAATACCTGCCCGGTTGGCGTCGCCACTCAAGACCCGGGGCGACAACGCGCATTGAATGTGGAAGACAAAAGTACGCGGACCTTCAACTTTCACAAGAATACCATGGAGGCACTCTCCGAAGTGGTAGCCGCTGCTGGTCTGGATCACCCGGAGCAGTTACGCCCCTGGCATATCTTCCTGAGAACCGGACGCACCAAAATGGCATCCTATCATGAAGCCTTTGATTTCCTGGAGCCGGGCGAACTTCTTGGAGACTCCCCTTCTCCGGTCTATAAAAAAGTCTGGGACCTGGCATCGGCTGAAACGTTTGAAACGCACTATGCTTAAACGAAATGCTCCGCTTGTTCTCTACCAAGTAAACTAAACACCAGTTTCCTGCACTTCTTTGTATCGCCTCACCTGGATCTTTTTTCCAGACGCACTTCATACGCCTTAATCTGTAGCCCCCCATTTCAAGTCTATCTTTCCTAAGGCTACAGTTTTCAGCAACAACCATGCAAGAGAGTACACTCCATAGCATATTCATTATGACCACTCTTGACTGACCGTCCATAATGACTATTAGCTACGCATCACTTCCAAACGAGCCCTTGACTCCGGCTTACCTTTCCAATTCGACGACAGACATTCGCACATTAAAAATCGAAAAAAAGCGACAACACACAGTGAAGGTGTGCATTTTCCCCATCTGCAACAGTACCGTTGAACATAAAATCAAACTTGTGTTTACCCTAGTCATAGCAACACTTTCGGTTCCTGTCTCATTCACTTAAATTGCTGCATATCATTTCTGCTATTTATGTCACTTTTTTTTAATCGTTCTGCTATGGCACCATTAATCAGGTTCAGGCTCCCTTTATGAATAATGAAAAGCTGCGCGAAAAATTTGACATCTTATTAATTGAAGAGAATCCAACTCATGCCACTTTAATCATTGACCTGTTGAATACAGTCAACAAGATCAAAAATTCTGTCATCACACATGTGAAATCTGTTACCGATGCGCTCAACTCTCTCAAAGCACGAACATTCTCGGTCCTGGTGCTCACTTTGGATTCATCAGAGACTCACGCGATTGAGTCATTATCACAGATCCTGGCAGAATCTCCTGTAACTCCCGTTATTACTCTGGCCACAAAAGATGATGATGCTCTCAGTAGCAAAATCATTCAAACAGGGGCACAGGACTATCTGATTAAAGCAGAACTGACCGGACCAATTCTCTACCGTACGATTCGACATGCCGTCGAGCGCAAAAAACAATTAACGTCTCTGACTCTGCATAATGAAAATCTGCAGGCCTTTGCCCGGGCTGCATCACACGATCTGAAAGCCCCTTTGGGAAATATAAAAACGATCAGTCAGATTGTGCTTGAAGAAGCGGGAACCTGCCTGGAGAATCCGGTGTTGGAAATGCTCCGCAGCCTGCCGCTGATTGCCAATCGTCTCAAAAAATTGATTGATGATATGCTCCGCTTTTCTCTGCTGGGGCAGAAAAGTTTACAGCGGGATCATATTTCGCTACGAAGTTCGATTAAAATCGCGTGTGAATTTTTGGAAGAACCAATGCGCAACCAGAATGCAACCATTAATATAGGACACTTGGACGATGTTTATGCCGATGTAGCCCTGATGACTACGGTCTTTCAGAATCTCCTTGGTAATGCCTGTAAATATGTGAAAGACGTTGCCCCTGTGATTTCCATCAATACAAAAATTGAAGGTCGGTTTGTGGTGGCAATGGTTCAGGACAATGGAATCGGCATTCCCAAAAAAGAACGGCAACGCATTTTCGAACCGCTCACGCGCGCGGTCAATGCCAGCGATTATGAAGGAACCGGATTAGGACTCTCAATCGTGAAACGGATTATCGAAGCCCATCAGGGACAGATCTGGGTCGAATCCATGCCCGGTAAAGGCTCCACGTTTTTCTTTTCCATCCCCCAGGCCAATTCTCAGTCCGCTTCATGACTTCAAACAGTTCATTTTGACGCCGCCCGATACAGTAAAACTCGCCAATACGAAACCTGACATTACCCCTGGTTTCCCTAACAGAATCGCAACGAAAACCTCAATACTGTTCAGTAGTATTCCATAATGCTTCTGCTACCATCCCCGCATGGGCACTAGTTTAATTGGACATATTGACGCGGATTGTTTCTACGTAAGCTGTGAAAGAATCAGATCTCACAGTCTGCGCGGAGTCCCTTGTGGCGTCCTGGGAAACCAGGGAGCGTGCGTCATTGCCAAGAGCTACGAGCTCAAATCCTACGGCGTCAAAACCGGACACCCGATCTGGGAAGCCAAAAAACTCTGCCCGCACGCCGTCTTTGTGAAGCGGGATTTTCGCTGGTACGAAGTCATCTCCCGAAAATTGCTGGACCTGCTCAAAACCGTCAGCCCGCTGGTCGAGTACTACAGCATTGATGAAATGTTTTTTGATGCTTCCGAGCTTTCGCGGCATTTTCAACTCCCCCTGGAAGCAGCTACCCGCGCACTACAGACGCTGGTTCAGGATCAGATCGGCGTCCCCGTTTCGATCGGCATCGCCCCCGCACGCACCCTGGCCAAGCTCGGCAGCGATGCCTCCAAACCGTTCGGCGTGCGTGTGATTGAAAAGGACTGTGAATCGTTTCTCCGCTCACAGCCAGTCGGCGAACTGTGCGGCATCGGCAGCCGCAGCGCCAAAAAACTGCACGACAGAAATATTCGCACCTGCTGGGATTACCGCCAGGCAGATCGGTTGATGATTCGTAATCTGCTCACGATTAAAGGCGAAGCCCTCTGGTGGGAACTCCGGGGCGATGCGATCAATCCGATTCAAACCTCCCGACCGCCCCACAAGGCCATTGCCCGTGGCGGATCCTGTGGTGGGAAGACCATGGACCCGGATCGCATTCGCGCCTGGGCCGTTCGAAATATCGAACGCCTGATCGAAGCCCTTGATCATCACCGTGTCTATGCCGGTCATATCAGTCTGCAGATCGATGCCAACAAAACGGCACTCTGGCTCGGCCGAACTCCCCTGGCAGTCCCCTCTGCTTCGTTTCGTACCATCTACGATGCCGTCATGCCGATGCTTGCCGCGGCACCGACGAGCCACCCCGTCAGTCACATGCACATCATTGCCGAAAACTTGACCTGGCGGGATAAGATTCAAAAATCACTCTTTTTTGAAGAGCCACAAAGCCCCCTCGATCAACTCAAACGCGACATCAATCAAAAACTGGGCCGGTTTGCGATCCGCAGTGCCGAGACACTGCCGCTGCATGAGATCTATCATGATGCGACACATAACTATGACATCTGTGATATTTCAGGAAAAATGTGCTTCTGATGTGTACCGGAATTACCCTTGCCTGGCGGGACATCCCCACCAGACTGATTCGAAAATACCAACTGGAAGAACGCATCATTCAGCGTTCCGAAACAGCGGAAAAAGAAATCCTGTTTCTGCAACGGCATCGGCGCCCGTTACTCCCCGTCTTTTATCAAGGCGAATTGCAAATCCTTCCCTGGGGCAATCGGCAGCGAAACTGCAACGCCCCCCTCGCCTGGTGGTGTGAAGTTTCGACGCTTCAGTCCGGCGCCTGGTCCATGTATGCCCCGGAACCAGTTGAAATTCTGGCGAACTTCGGCCTGGAACGGGGTGTCTGGTTTCAGATCAGAGAAGGCATCCAAGGCACCATCATCCACGACCAGCACGAACAACCCTATGTCTATCTGATCCTGCAACCCGCGTCCCACTACTACCAGGTCATGACCGGCTATCACCGCGAACCGGTCTTTCTGGGCGAACAGATTTGACCAACGAAAACGAAGCTATTGAGTAGACGCCCCTCACGCGATATACTCCAGCAAATTCCCATTACTCAGGAGAAAAGACGATGAACGGATTTCGTGTCGACGCTGCCATATGCCTGATGCTACTGAGTCTGCTGTTCACCGCGTGTGGACAAGAGAAAACACCGACGCCTCCCCCTCCTGACGCGAACCCCGAAGTCGATATCATCCCCGAACCGATTGAAGGTGCCGACAGGCCGCAGTTGACGGTCGCGATCAGCGTTGATATTGCTCCCTATGTCATGAAAAATGCGAAAACCGGTATCGAAGTCGATATCGCCACCCAGGCCCTCCCCAGCTATCAGCTCAATTTCGTTCAAATGCCTTATGAAAAACTGCAGTCCGCGGTCGCCGAAAATCAGGCCGACATGGCGCTCGGCGTTCAGAAATTTAAAGACGTCGAAGGCATTTTCTACTCCGACAACTTCATCGATTTCGTGAACTCCGCGATCACCAAAAAATCAGCCGGTCTGAAAATCGAAACCGTCGCTGACTTGGCCGATCACAAAGTCCTCACCTGGCAAGACGCCTACCTCGAACTCGGCCCCGAATTCAAAAAACTGTTCTCTCCCGATTCCCCACAACGCAAGAACTATGTGGAAGTCGCCGATCAGAGCGATCAGGTCAGACAGTTCTGGGAGGCCAAGGACGCCGTGATCGTGATTGACCGTAGTATCTTCAATGCCATCAGCCAGTCAACAGGACATCAACTGGATGAAGTCGAATACCACGCCCTCTTCCCCGAAGCCACGTATTTCAAAGCCAACTTTGAAGAACCCGACGTCCGCGATGCCTTCAACGCCGGCCTGAAGAAACTCTGCGAGAGCGGCGAATACGCCAAACTGCTCAAGAAATACAAGATTGACCTGCCCAGCACCATCTGTGATTCTAAGCCCAAACCATGACCGAGATCACCTATCTGAAAGGCGATGCTACCCAGCCGCAAGCCAAAGGAAACAAGATCATTGCCCATATCTGTAATGACCTGGGTGGCTGGGGCGAAGGCTTCGTACTGGCAATCAGCAACCGCTGGCCCGAACCGGAAACAGAATATCGCCAGTGGCATCGCAGCCGGGCCAAAAACAACTTCGGTCTGGGTGAAGTTCAGTTCGTGCAAGTCGACCGGTACATCTGGGTCGCCAATATGCTAGGTCAGCGCGGCATGAAAACCGGCAGCAAAGGCCCGCCAGTCCGCTATCCGGCCATCGAACAATGTCTGACCTCCGTCGCCGAGAAAGCCGAAGAACTCTCGGCCTCTGTCCACATGCCGCGCATCGGCTGCGGTCTGGCCGGCGGCAAATGGGACAAAATAGAACCGCTGATCCAACAAACTCTCTGCGCTGCAAAGATCAATGTATTTGTGTACGACTTTGAAAAGTAACTCGTCCACAACCTGAAGAAAATAGACTTGACAGCAACGCACCGTTTGCCATGATTTGCGGAATTATGCGTCGCGCGCGAGAACACTACTGGTTCAGGTGCAAAACGGGAACCAGTGAAAAATCCAGCACTACAAAACCCTCTCGTTTCAGAGCGATTTTCAAATAACCTGCTCATGCTTTCCCTAATTTTCGACACGCTTCGTCCCGCATTGCCCCACACATCGGCCCATGTTCGCCACTCATTGACTTGGCATCGACGCGTTTCACATGTCGCTTGTTTTCTCATTTTTTGATTCCCCTCTTGACGCGGCCCTGCCCTTATCGATGATTCTCATTAAGAGTGAGACAACTTGAGAAACAAACTCGACTGTCTCACAAACAGAATCGTACCGGAACGGCGCGCAACGTCAGAGAGGAAAACAGTTCACTGCATAAGCGTCATGAATCAGTAGACAGAGAATAGGCGTCCATTCGAAATGAATCAGTCGGCAGCACCAATGTCGCTGTTGAAGGCGTCTTGGATAATACGACGCTCGTGGCGCTGGTGGGCGATATAGCTGGTGATCCAGTCGCGGAGTTCGTGTCTGAGCTCGCCGGCAATGCGGCGCATCTGATGTAATGGCTGAGAATCCTGCATGCGAACCTGTAACTCATTCAGCTTCTTCAATAAGTCACAGCGTTCCTGATACAGATTTCGAACATGCCCCTGCCAGTTCGGTTGTTCTTCAAGGACTTCTTCCAGGTAGCCCCCTTCGTCCTGCAATTCGAATTCACGTGGCATCATTTTCAAAAGCGTATCCAGTACCTGGGAAATCCATTTCCAGGCGCCCGCATCGCCATCAGATTCTTCCAGTAAATCCAGCAGGTCGCCTAACAGAATATATTCCAGTGCGGAAATTTCTTCCAAGGCGCCATTCACAATGCCTGAGTTTTTTCTGGTCATACAGAGCCTCCTTCAATACGCAAAGAGACAACATCCGTAAGTCGCCCCTTTGTGACTCGACTGATTAAACGAGACCACCCCTGTTTGAAATTGTCGCGATCAATCGGAAATGAAATCAGAACGCTTTGAATTGCTGTCACTAATTTACCATCTCCGATTCAACTGGTCAAAAAAACTTTCAGTTTGAGGGGTTTCTTGCAGACACTGTTCATGGATTCGTTATGCACAAGCCACAACCGTGAGCCATTGAGAAAGTCTTAACTGATCAGAGTTTATGAATCGAACAGACTCAATTTGGTGAAAATGGGAAACAAAATAGCTGTGCAGAGTGAAATCCTCGACCTGCCCCCATTTGAGCGTCTCTCTTCACCAAGATTCGCGGAACAAGGTCATTGCATTTATGGAATCAAAGCCTGGCATGCGATACACTTTAATCAACAAATGCAGCGGATTAAAAATTGAAGCTTCATACACATATCCTTTAAAACACCGTGACAGCCGCGTGGCTCAATTCAGAAACAGGATCAACAATTATGCCCACAACGACCGGGATGAAGGGGGGCGGTTATTACGATGCCAACTCAAAAGAGCAGCGTTCTGCTTCCGATGCGTTTCTCCCCTGGCTCGAAGAAGCGATCGCCGCCCTGCCCGATCCAGCCATACATCAGTATTCGTGGAACTTTCTCGATATCGGCTCTTCCGAGGGAGCCAACGCGATCTACACGATGAATCACCTGATTGAGATCGTACGCCGCCAGTCAGATTTACCTGTCTGGGCGCTGTTTGATGATCTACCCACCAACGATTTTAATCAGATGTTTTCGAATCTGTTTCCTGAATCGACTCCCGCTCTTTCAGCAACCGACGTCTATACTGCCGCCATCGGTGGGTCCGCGTTTGGACGACTCGTGCCTCCCTGCAGCCTGCATCTGGCGACGACATTTAACGCCATCGGGTTCTTCGAAACCAGACCAGAGGCACAGCTGCCAGGCTTTGTCCTGGCCATGCAACCCAATCCCGGTGCACCGCGTGAAGGAGTCGAAGTTACCGCCAGCGAACTAATTCCATTCCAGAAACAGGCCTATCAGGATCTAAGCCACTTTTACGCAGCACGGGCCGAGGAACTGGTTCCCGGCGGTAAGCTGCTGGTCCAGATCTTTGGGAAGAACGAAACGCAATCAACGGGCCACGGGCTGATGGATGTTCTCAGTGATGCATTGTTGGATTTCGTCGAAGCAGATATGCTGCCCCGCAGTTTTTATGAAGACTTTCTCTTTCCCGCTTATTATCGCGATATCGAAGAACTGACGGCGCCCATCCAGAACGAACCGGAACTGGCAGCCGCCTATCGCATCGAACACGCGGAATCACGCGATGTTCCCGTGCCGTTCAATACGGCGTTTGACGAGACCGGTGATCGGGAAACCTGGGCTCATAGCTATATCAGTTTTCAGCGAGCCTTTACGGAACCGGTTCTTGCAGCCGCCCTCCCGGAAGACTTGCCACAGGAAAATACGATCGAGAAAATTTATCAACGCATGGAACGACTGCTCGTCGACCATCCCGAGCGATACGAGTTTCATTTTATCTCAATTGCCGCGTTACTCACCCGACTTTGATCGACCACATTCCCTATTATTGGAACTCGCTGATGGAATCGGAATCGTCCGAAACAAACTATAATGAACTCACTCCCGAAGAAGCCCGTGTGATCCTGCATAAAGGAACCGAGCAGCCTTTTTTCGGCGAATACACGAACCTGAAAGCAGCCGGTACATTTATTTGCCGCCGCTGCAACGCCCCCCTGTATCGCAGTAAAGACAAGTTCGAAAGCCATTGCGGCTGGCCCAGCTTTGACGATGAACTGCCAGGTGCCGTCGATCGCATTCCCGATGCAGACGGTTTTCGCACTGAAATTGTCTGTCATAACTGCGGCGGTCACCTGGGTCATGTTTTCCTCGGCGAGCGCATGACCGAAAAAAACACACGGCACTGTGTCAATTCGATTTCAATGAAGTTCATTCCCACCGGCGAAACCATGCCCGACGTGATCACGGACAACGGGTAACTCACCGTGTGCCACGGCCCGGCTTGCCCGGCCGTGCAAAGTAACTCACAGCTACATAGTTATCGAAACGCAGGGGTCGCCCCATGTGGCGACCCGCATGGAGAGATTCGACTCTGAATTGCCGTACCAATGGATCCGGTAAAATCATTCGCACGGTAAAACAAAAACCACCCCGACACTGCGGGCGGCCACATAGAGCCGCCCCTACCGCACGTTGGTCATCTTTTTCTGGAATTGTACCTTCACCGTTGGGCAAGCCAACGGTGCCACCCGGGAGCAAGATACGGTATGAACCCTGACATGATACAAGGGACTTTCACACAGTTTTTTCATGAGCTTTCGTGTATTTCGTGGTAGAAATATATTCTACTGAATCACGAACTGCAGGAAAGCATGGAACAGCCGGCTCTGCTGCGGGCCCAATCCGGTCGTTTTCCCGCATACTGTTCCTGATCGGGCTGCTCGTCATAAGGACGCCGCAACAATTCGAGCAGGTCATTCACAAGAGAAAAGTCTCCCTCTTCTGCTTTATCGATGGCCAACTGCGCCAGATAATTCCGCAAGACGTATTTGGGGTTCACACGATTCATCTTTTCCCGGCGAACGGCATCTGACGACGATTCCTCACGGAGCCGGTTGTGGTAACACTGCAGCCAGTCACAAATCCTGGTGCGAACGTCTCCTACCACTTTTTCCGGCTCGTAACAGGCATCCATCAATGGTGCAAGCAACGCGGCTTCGTCGATGTCAGCCGCGGGCTCCCCGTCGACTTCCAGCAACGCCAGCTTTCGAAAGAAAATCGTCATATCGGTTTCGACCAGTTGCAGGACTTCCTGAAGTTCTTCGATCAGCTTTACATCGGTCTCGGGCTGTAACGAATTCAAGCCCAGCTTCTCTGCCATCATGTTTTGCCAGCCCTGCTCATAATGATCCACATAAACATCCAGCGACTGCTGTAACGGCTCGGCGTCTTCAATCAGCGGATACAGGGCATTCGCAAACTGCACGAGATTCCAGAGCGCAATCTGTGGTTGATTCCCAAACCGGTACCGCCTTCCCATCGCATCAGTTGTATTGGGAGTCCAGTTCGGATCATAGTCTTCCAGCCAGCCGTAGGGACCGTAGTCAATCGTCAAACCGAGCACCGACATGTTATCGGTATTCATTACCCCGTGTACGAAACCAACTCGCATCCAGTGCACAATCATGTCAGCCGTGCGACGACAGACTTCCGCAAACCAGTTTAAATAAACATCACGACTTGGTTCGCCCAGATGCGGAAACTCAGTCCGAATGGTGAAATCAACGAGTGTGCGTAATGTCTCAATGTCGCCCCGGGATGAGAAAATCTGGTAATTTCCAAAACGCAGAAATGAAGGGGCCACACGACAGACCACGGCTCCCGGTTCGAGTTTGGGGTGACCATCGTAAAACATATCGCGTTCGACCTGTTCGCCGGTCAAAACCAGACTCAAGGCCCGCGTCGTCGGCACTCCCAGATGATACATAGCCTCACTGCAGAGAAATTCCCGAACGGACGAACGCAACACAGCTAAGCCGTCTGCCGTCCGCGAATACGGGGTGGGACCGGCCCCCTTCAGCTGCAGTGCCCAGTGTTCCCCCCGGCTGTTGCGTACCTCGCCCAGATTGATCGCCCGGCCATCACCGAGTTGCCCGGCCCAGTTCCCAAACTGGTGACCGCCATAACACATGGCAAACGGCTCCATGCCCTCCAGCAACTGATTCCCGGCAAAGACGGCAGCAAATGCGTCCGACTCTGAAGCGTTACTCTCCAGATCCAAAAGGTCTGCGACTTCTTTGGAATAAGCCACCAGCTGCGGGCGGGCCACTTCCGTTGGCATCACACGTGAAAAGCAGGCTCCGTTCACCTGACGACGAAAGTTTTTCGTCTCCTGATCAACAGGTAGCGCGCGTGTAAATTGATTTTCAAATTGAAGTTCATCCAGAGCTCGGGTTGTTTTTGGCTTATTCATACTCTAATTCTACCACTCGGACAAACAGATGAAAAGAAAGAGGCTTCAGACACCGTGATGCACAGTCTAAGAGAGAACGGCAAACCATTGGACACGTCGCAACTGGTTATCGACTACTTTAGTTCTTCACACAAACGTACGGCTAAAGTACGAGCGTCCTGTGCTGTGAGGCATAATGGATTGATCGTCAGCATGCCTTCGTGCAACCCGGCATGGCCGACATAGATGGGAGGCGTCCCCTGACGCAGCCTTTGACAGACTTTAAACGCGGTTCCCACTGCCTCTTCATCGATATGAATATCCAGAAGAGGCCAGCGTTCATTACTAACGGGCGTAGCCAGATAACAGGTTGCATGGACCTGCGCCAGTTCCAGTTCTTCACCAATCATTTCCAGCCAGGACTGGAATTCTTGATTCTGCTCGTCATACGCTCCCGAGGCGAACAGTTCCAATGCGGTCAGGAGCGCAATGATCTCTTCCTTGGAGACCTTGAGTGCCCGGCCGATTCCATGTCGGGGTAAGCCTTGAAAAAGAGACGTATCGATTAAATCAGCGGGAGGCTGCCAGAGTTCAAAATGATCATCCATGTCGAGCATCTGCAGCGCGGCTGAAGAAATCAACTCGCGTTTACCGCATAGCAAACCGGTGGACTGTGGTCCTCGAATCGCTTTGCCCCCGCTGAAGACAACCAGATCAGCGCCGGTAGCAAGAATCGCCTTGAGATTGTCGCGGGGAGGCAATTCCCCCGCCGCATCAACCAGAACCGGCAACTGATGCTGTCGTGCGACTTCTACAACTTCGGGTAATGCCGGCTGTGAATCAGCGGCATGCACATACACGATACCCGCAGTGTTCTCAGTAATCGCCGCCGCGTACTCCCAGCTTTCTGTCCGACGCACGCCTGCATTGGAAACAATTTCATTGAAGCCGACCTCAACCAGTCTGGCCCCCGCAGCGCGGACGGCATGGTCATAACCGCTACGTTGTTCTCGCGCGATAATAAATTCATGGGGGAATTCATCGCAGTGCGGCAGCTGTTCGATCCGTCGCATGTTATGTCCCGCCAGAATCGCAGCCGTCCCTAACGTCAACGCGCCCGCCGCTCCGGAAGTGACCAGCCCTGCTTCCGCCCCAGTATGCGCGGCGATTTTTTTCGAAGCGGCCGCCTGAAGCTGCTCTAAGGGAACCCACTCAGAGGCGGCTTCCTGGAACGCCTTGAGCACTTCGGGTGACATCGGTGCTCCGCCCAGCCGAGTCACACTGCCACAAGCGTTAATGATCGGATCCACACCGAAACTTTGATATAGACTCATCAGTGTCTGTCTCTCTGAAGAACTAAAAATGCCAGGAACTTGATCGCTGATTGACAAAGACAGGAGTATTGACTCCCAGGGTCAGAGCGTAAGATGTCTTTCTATCTTAAAGTAACCACGGGATTCGGGTAAAGAGGCTCGCCCACTGGAAATATTGATCCCTCTGTAAAATCAACCCCATATTTGAATTCCCCAACCTGGAAGCGAACATGCCCTTTCGGACAAATTTGTCTAGTTGTATAATGATACTGAGAGAGCTTGGAAGTAAAAACGTTCTCTGAATTTTCGAGGCAGGCTCTTTACGGCAGTTTTGAAATCAAATTGTGAGTTAAAGGGGTGGGAGCACCAATTTATGAGAAATTCAAATCAGCAACAAACGTGCATTATGATTGTGGATGACCACCCGATTGTACGGGAGGGGTATTCTCGTCTGATCGAACGGGAACAGGGCCTTCAGGTTTGCGCGGAGGCAGATAGCAAAGTCGATGCGATTAAGCAGGTGATGAATGATCCGCCCGACCTGATTATCGTTGATCTGTCTTTAAAAGATGGTAGTGGTCTGGAATTGATTAAAGACATCAAATCCCAATTTAAACAGATCAAAATGCTGACAGTTTCCATGCACGATGAAACTTTATTTGCAGAACGGTGTATTCGGGCAGGTGCATTAGGCTTCGTGAATAAACAACAGGCACCAGAGCAACTGATTGAAGCCATTTACCGAGTACTCCAGGGGAAAGTCTTTCTCAGTTCCGAAATTACAGAACGCATGATCTGCCGTTCGATTGGTTCGGACAATTACTCCGATGAATCTCCCATCGAAAGTCTTTCGGATCGTGAACTGGAAGTCTTTGAACAAATCGGTCAGGGAGAAACAACGCGTAAGATTGCTGAAAAGCTGAATCTGAGCCCCAAAACCGTAGAAACGTATCGGGAAAATATCAAACACAAGCTGGACCTGGAAAATGCAACGGAATTAACCCGTAATGCAATCCAATGGGTGCTGGAAAAACAATAATCTCAGCGGCCCTGTTCCACTCATACAAAACGCCACCGTCTCCCACTTACCTTCACACTTCTTCTGGGGCATTTCCCGATAGAGTCATCAGAATTTCACCCTCGTGATGTCGCTCTTTCAGCCTGATATTCTTGATATTTGAACTTAATATAATAATGAGAATCAGGTAAGCACACTTCCGGTGATTTTAGAAGTACAAAATAAATGAGAGCAAAGACGCTCAGCAATTTTGTACCACAGGGTCGAGGCCATGGTAACCATCAGCAGAAATGACTTACAAGGGCTCATCGTATCATGTCCTGGTTTGAAACTGGTCGAGGTGTTACCCGAAGCATCTTATCAAAAGTTCCACTTACGTGGGGCCATTAATATTCCACTCGCCCCTCATTTTGATGAACAGTTCCTGCAGATCTTCACCGATAAGAACCAGACTATCGTCGTTTATAGTCTGAATTTCGAATGCAAACTTTCCAAACAGGCAGTACAGCGTCTGCAGGAACTGGGTTACCGGAATATTTATGATTACGAGCCTGGCAAAATCGACTGGAACGCCGCACAACTTCCCGTCGAACATGGTACGCCGAAGACAGCACCCGATGTGAAGCAACAGGGGTTTCTCTTTCTCTGAGCAACCTGCTCAAAGTCGTGTATTGAGATCACAATACGCCGTAGCAGCAGAAAATCAGCTTGCCTTTTGCTGGCACACAACACGGGTCACGGGTGAAGACGAGACCTGCTGTGTGCCAGCATGTTGACAAGGTCAATGCAATGCAGATCATAAGCATCGCAAATTCCATTCGATGAAATCTCTCTCAGGCAATGCATGGTGCCAAAAAACAGGTCTTTGCCGCATTAATACTGAGGAAACTCTCTTTCAACCACCAGATCATTACTCAATGCTTTGACTCCATCGACTGACAAAGCCCGAGTCTGAGCCACCTGCTTCATAAAATAGGTGGGAACATCGCCTGCCAGAAAGACCTGCCCCCGATCGACCATCACGCGCACTTGAGCCAAAGGAGCATAGCCGGAGGCCCTCAAAGCGCGTTTGACTCGTGCCATGAGCTGATTGTCTGGATTGGGAAGCAATCTGCGTCGCATCTCTCCTTGTAGTTTCACCATGCTCTCCTTAGTTTTTTGTATTACAATGATCTCTATCCGATGGATTTCAAAAAATACGCTTTCCAAAGCGCGTCAGCTTCGATTGTCATCTCAGGATTTCGTTTTGACAGTGACTTTATGCGGTTTTCTGAAATCAGACTTGGGAAGTTTTACGGTCAACACACCCTCCGCGCATTCCGCTTCAATGTGTTCACTCTGCACTTCACAAGGTAATTTGACAGACCGGGAAAAGCTGCCGCTCGTCCGTTCAATTCGGTGAAAGGTTTTGCCTTTTTCCTCTTGCTCTTCTTTTCGTTCTCCCGTGATCTGTAGCGTATTCCCAATCACTTCCACTTCAATCTCTTCGGGTTGAATTCCCGGAATATCCATTTTCACTTCGATTGCGTCATCCGTTTCCGACATATCCAGCATGGCATTGAATCCTGCCACCATTCCTCCGTCACCGGAGAATGGGCTTAACAAGTTATCCATTTCATCTCGCAGTGACCAGAAAGGCGCTCTGCCCCAGAATGAACTGAGCCCTGGTAAGCCTTGATCGGGTCGTGTCACAGTTCCTCGAATCGCTGGTTTGAGTGTCATTTTCATTCTCCTCCGTTACTGAATTGGGTTCCCTGAATCGATCCAAAATGACTCTCGCAAGACGTTCATACTTTAGTGGCTCACTGGCAGGTAAAAAATCAGGTAGTATGCCCAAAGACAGTATCGAAATCTCCTGCTACCTTCCTCAGGAAACTCCCGATGAGAGTCGTTAAAGGATAATGTGCTCCTGCTCTTCAAGCTGCTCCGCCAGGCACTGATCAGCTTCACACAAAGATTCGAGTGGAACCTCACTTCGTCGGATCGGTACTTTGCGCGGGCATTCGATTCCCAGCTTGACTTTACCGCCCCGGATTCGAACAACTGTCAAGATGATATCGTCGGCAATTCGAATCGATTCATTTTTTTTGCGAGTTAAAACGAGCATAACGTCCTTTCCCTGAATTCTGTGTCCGCGAAATCCGATTCTGACAGCAATAACGTGCCAGAAATGCAAGGCGTTCTAGTGTCACTCGATCGAACAAGTGCAGACGCTGCCGACAATCTGCATTTAAGACAGAGGGATTAGCCACATGAATCACCCGCATCAGTTCCTCACGCACCATCTGACGGATCTGTTCATTCGCCAGATCCGCAATTAACGTGTGATCTAATGCCTCTGCCTGCGCTTCCTGAAAAAGGCGATTCCGGGAAGGAGCGTGACTCTGTTTTTGTTTTGATACCGTTGAGCTGTCTGTCGTTTTCATTGAGATCATTTCCTGGAGAGAGTGCTTAAACCAAGATGAAAAACATGAGACATCCCTGCCTGTTATGCTCAAAAGATTTTTTGTGTCTCAAAGAGAGACCCGAGATAGTACATTCCATACCAATTGAGCACATGAGCCCTGCTGATGACCAGACTCTTTCGCACTACCCGCTCTTATGATGATTCCCCTGAAAACGAACTTCGAACGTGAATTTTCTGTTAATTTCCATTCTGTTTCGCTACAACAAAGGGAGTACCATTGCTGATTGCGAAACGCATTTCTGAAGCGAATCACCCCATTGTGCATTACAATACCGACTTTGTCATTTTTGAAAACGGGGAATCTTTCCGAAATTGAGTAGGGGAATTCCCCAGACAAATTCCAACTGGTGAGCAAACTCACGGGATCTTGTTTACAGACTCAGTGCGAATCGGTATTTTGAAGTAGTAATCGAGACCAAAGGGAACCCCTTGAATTTAACATCCGGAGATAATCCGTCCAGCATGCGTAATCCACAAGGCTTACCAGTTTTGCTGGTAGAACCAGATTCAGAATCACGGTCTCAGTTGATCCAGGTCTTGATGAAAGACGGATATCGCATAGATATCGCGGAAACACAGGCCCAAATGCTGGACCGGGATAACTGGTCTGACTATTTCCTGATTATTCTTGAACACGATCTTCCTGATGGAAGAATTGATGAACTTCTCCCCCTGTTAAAACAACGGGCGCCCCATGCCGAGTTACTGGTGGTCACATCTCAACACAGAATTGAAAACATGATCATCGCTTTCCGAAACGGTATTGCCGACTATTTTGTCAAACCGATCGACCCCGATTTATTTCGCGCTTCCTTGAAACGGATCCTGCAAAACAGAACTGTCTCCAGCGAATTACGCCAGACACAGGCACAGCTCAAAGCCATTGTGGATACTGCCATTGAAGCGGTGATCACAATCAACCGCAAAGGCCTTATCCAATCGTTTAACCCGGCTGCTGAGAAAATGTTTGGCTATCAAGCCCAGGAAATCATCGATCAAAATGTCAGTTTATTGACTTCTCTCCCGACTCGAAAACATCACGACGAATACATCGCGCATTACCTGGAAACCGGGGAATCAGAAATCGTAGGGGCCAGACGCGAACTGCAAGCCTGCCGCCGTGATGGAACGACCTTCCCGATTGAACTTTCGGTGACCGACATTCCTCAATTTGGTATCTTTGCCGGAATTATCGCCGATATCAGCGAACGCAAGCAGGCAGAGCAACAACAGAATGAATTATCCCGCGCTATCGCTGTCGCCGGGCAGCAGGAACGCCGCAATCTTGCGAATATCCTGCATGATCATCTGCAACAAGTCCTGGTCGGCGTCCGTATTCACCTCGATATTGCTAAAAATGATACGAAAGATGAAGACATCAAACAGACACTGATTCGCGCTGATGAGTTACTGAATCAAGGTCTCGAAATCACACGTTCTTTAACAGCAGAGTTGAATCCGGTAGTCTTACACGAAGAAGGCCTGGCAACCGCCCTGGAGTGGTTAGCTCATAACATGAAAGAACGTTATAAGCTTGACGTAACGCTCGACCTCGATCGACGCGCCAATCCGCAAAGTGAAACCACAAAAATTGTTTTATATGAATGCATCCGCGAGCTGCTGTTTAATGTCGTCAAGCATTCACAAACGGATCAAGCACATGTCAGTTTGAAACACTTGCCGAACCAGGATATTGAAGTGACTGTCTCAGATCAGGGAATTGGCTTTGACACAGACCAACTTGATCACCAGCTTTCGGATGCCAGTGGAATCGGTCTCAGCAATGTCGAGTTTCGTCTGTCGCTTATTAAAGGAAAGTTCTGGCTGGAATCACAAGCGGGACAAGGCACCACCGCACACATCATTGCCTACCTGAATTCCGATAACATCAGCGATCTCAAAGGCGATTGAAATCAGGAGGCGAGAATCCTTTTTCACTGAATCCAGAACTCCTGAACAACTGCACTATAGCCGCCGCGCCTGTTTCGTCTATGATAAAGAGAGCCTCGCTCTTTTCAGCTGACGAGTCGACTTGTCTGACCTGTTCAGAACAGTCATGTCTGAGAACTACTATCCCGCTTCATCACAGCAGAATGAGAATACTTTATGAATCGTCCCACCAATCTGGCGGAACTTCGCGAAAGCGGTTGGCAAAGCAAAACTGTCAAACGCGAAATATATGATAACTTAATGCGTGCCCTGCAAAGCAGCGACGAACTCTTTCCCGGCATCGTCGGCTATGATGACACCGTCATTCCGGATATCGTGCTGGCGTTACTTTCGGAACATGACATGCTTTTCCTGGGAGAAAAAGGCCAGGCCAAAAGCCGCATCATGCGGTTGCTCGTCCGCTTTCTCGATCCTGAAATTCCATATCTCAACATTCCCGATTCCCCCGTGCACGATGATCCCTACCAGCCCATCACCACCGCCGGGCGAACCTGCCTGGCCAACACTCCCGACGAAGAAGTGCCGATCGGCTGGTGGTCCCGCGAAGACCGCTACGCCGAACGCCTGGCCCCCGGAACCAAATTCGCCGACGTCATTGGAGAAATCGATCCCGCCAAACTCGCACACGGCGAAAGCATGTCGGCGGAAAGTGCCCTGCACTTCGGACTGATTCCCCGCATGCATCGCGGCATTTTTGCCATGAATGAACTGCCGGAACTGGACGAACTCGTGCAGGTCGGCCTGTTTAATATCTTGGAAGAACGCGACGTCCAGATTCGCGGCTATCCTATTCGCTTCGATCTCGACATGCTGATTCTGTTCTCTTCCAATCCGTCCACATTCAACCGCAGCGGAAAAGTGATCCCGCAGCTTAAAGACCGGATTGGCTCAGTCATTCACACGCATTACCCTCGCGAACGCAGCCTGGGCATTGAAATTATGGAACAGGAAGCAAACGTCGAACTGGAAGGCGATGTGCCGGTCGTCGTCCCTTATTTCATGCGGGAAATTGTCGAACAGATCACCGTCGCCGCCCGGGCCTCCAAATATGTAGACCACGATTCCGGCGTGAGTGCCCGCTTCAGCATCGCCAACTATCGTATGATGGTCGCCTCAGCCCGTCGTCGCGGCGCGGTTCTCGGCGAAAAACCATCCGTCCCCCGCATCAGCGATCTGGGACACCTCTACTCGTCTTCATTAGGCAAACTGGAACTGGATCTGATGGGAGCCAGCCAGATGTCCGAGCGGCAGGTACTCGATGCGATCATTGCCCAGGCGATTCAAGATGTGTTTCAGGAATATATCGTCGAACATGGTCTGGCAGAGATCAGCGAAATCTTTGCGCAAGGAATTAAAATCGAAGTCGGGGATATGCTGCCTTCATCGCAATACGCAGAGCGACTTAAACGGGTCCCTCCCATCTGGGACAAAGCCTTTGAAGTCAACGCGTCCGGAGATGAAGCGATTCGGGCGTCCTGTATCGAGTTCGTGCTGGCCGGCCTGTATGCCAACAGCAAAATTTCACGCTCGCAGGATCATGGCCGCATTACGTATGAAACCTGATCGACATTCCGTTCTCAAATCACTCTCCTCAGAGAGATCGAGACACCATTATGACTGATAAACGACTTACCGGCGGCATTATTCATACATACCAGAAGTATGATCCCAAACGCATCCCCGATCCAATGCAGCCGCCCCCTGACCTGGTCTCTCCTGCGCTCGAACATATGATGTACTATGGCTCGATGCGGGAACTGACCGAGGAAGAACTGGCCCGCGCCATTCGCCTGGACCCCAGCCAGATCGCCGGTCTCGGTCCCAGTCTGGATGCGCTGGTCGCAATGTTGGAAGAACGCAAACGAAAAATCCTCGAAACCTATGAAACCGACAGCGTCCGTAAAAAAGCCCGCCGCAGCTATCGCGACTATGCGAAACATATGCAGCCCCCGAAACGGGTCAAAGACTATTTTCATCAAGCGGTTCACGAAGAGCAGATCTACGACCTGGAACGACTCTGGTACAAAGTCAACGATGATCAGAGCCCGTTCTCACAAGGTCTGGTTCAACTCGTTGATCGACTGGGGGACAAGTACGAAATTGACGAGCTGGCAGCCAGTTATCATTTCACCGGTCGTACTTCAATGACCATTCCCGAAGCGCTGGAGATCAAAGCGGAACTGGAAAAGATCGACGAACTGCTCAAGCAATTGGAAGAAGCTCGCGAGACCGCACAGATCGCGATCATCGATATGGAAGCGCTGTCCGAATTCACCCAGCCAGGCGATATGGAAACACTGGAGGCATTGCAGAAACAGGTTCGGGATCTGATGCGCGAAATGGCTGATCAGCAGGGACTCGAATTCTCCAAAGGCCAGTTCCGCCTGACTCCCAAAGCGTATCGCCTGTTCCAGAGCCGCATCCTTGAGCGAATCTTCAGCGACCTGCAGGCATCGCGTACTGGACGCCACAGTGGCCCGGTCGTTGGAGAAGGCGCCGTTGAACTACCCAGCACCAAACCGTATGAGTTCGGGGATTCGGTCACGAACATGGATATCGTGCAATCCTTCACGAACGCCATACTGCGAGATGGACCGGGATTTCCGATCCAACTGAAGTCAGACGACCTGGTGATTCATAAAACACGCAACGCGCCCAAATGCGCCACGACAGTGTTGATGGACATGAGCGGCTCCATGCGTTACGAAGGACAATACGTCAATGTGAAACAGATGGGGCTGGCGCTCGAAGCATTAATCCGCGGTGAATTTCCCGGTGATTATCTGCAGTTCATCGAAATGTACTCCTTCGCAAAACCGCGAACCGCAGGCGAGATCGTCGAGCTGATGCCGAAACCGGTCACGATCTTTGATCCGGTCGTCCGCTTGAAAGTGGACATGAGCGACGAAAAAATCAGCGAGCAGATCGTGCCGCCGCACTTTACGAATATTCAACATGGTCTCCAGCTCTCCCGGCACTTCCTCTCAACGCAGGACACGCCCAACCGGCAGATCATCCTGATCACCGACGGCTTGCCCACCGCACACTTCGAAGGCGAAATGCTGTATCTGTTATATCCGCCCGATCCGCAAACCGAAGCCGCCACGATGCGCGAAGCCCATCTGTGCCAGCGCGAAGGCATCACCATTAACATCTTCCTGATTCCCAGTTGGTCCCAATCCAGCGAAGACATCCAGTTTGCCCACCGATTGGCCGAAGCAACGCAGGGCCGCGTCTTCTTCACTGCCGGCCGCGACCTCGACCGCTACGTCGTCTGGGACTACGTCTCCCAACGCCGCGATATTATCGGTTAATCTGACCTGGAAAATTAAAAACGACACTGCTGAATCAATAGCAGTGCCGTTTTCCCGTTGATTGCTTTCTCTGTCTTGGCAATAGCAATACAGAGAATCTGAACTCACATTGAAAGCTCAGGTGTACGTTCTATTCTTATGTAGGTCCGATTGTGGAAACATCGACGTCCAGAGTTGATAAATCAGATCCATCTTCGCTGGCTTGTACATGGACATAACCAGTCAGGCGCAATGTATCCCCGGTAGTAAAAGTTAGTGGATACGTTCTCTCAAAGAGAAAATTATGGTTGTAGTAATTCTGATTTGGAATAAAGCTTTCCAAAGTGTTTCCACTTCCATCTTTGACTACGACTTCATCAGTCCCCGCCTGGATACTGAGCACGACATTATTATTCTTTCTTATCTTCACATAAGAGAGACCATGGGAATCTCCTGCCGATGTATATCGATATTTTACGTGAACTGTCGTCGTATTCGATCCGCCGGTGTCATGTAACAGTTCGTACGAAGCATCATACTCTGCCGTAGATGCATCGATCACAGTAGTAGCGCTCAAACTAAAGTCAATGACTTCCTGCTCGTCCACATTCGAGCCGCACGTAACGCTATACAGAGAATTTCCCAGCGAAGCGACATAGGCTGCCCAATATTGGTCAGAGACTCCATGTGTACCAAGGATGGAATCATAAGTTGTTCCCGTTTCAGAAGCACCGGGAGTCCCAGTACTGACCGAAGAATACACGTCTACTTCTCCAGCAATCATTCCCCAGATGTCTCCTGGATCTCCATAAGCTGGCGCTCCCATTAGCATGCAGGCCAGCGCCAGCATTCCCACTTTGAGTCTCCCTTTTTTCCATCCCATCATCGTTTCTCCCTTTTCTGAAACCTGAAAGAAGCACATAGACACATAACAGCATCTAAGATTTGACCAGAAGAACAGTACCAAACTCCTGTTAACTAGACGCAAACTTACAGTGAAAAACGAAAGAATGTAGAATTCCCGATTCGTTTCATCGCGAATTGATAAAATTAGTCTACAGTCGGCTCTATTTTGCCGGTTTTCGAATCCAGTGGTCATGGAACTTGATGCCGGCGGTCCATTCGACGGCCGGCATGTGGCATTCGATGCAGTCTCCCTGTGGCTTTACGGGGCAGACAGTCGAATGATCTGCAACTTGATGACAGGACTGGCATTGCTGGTTGTATTCTCTCCGGTTGTGTGAGGTCGCATCGTGGGGATCGTGACAGTACGCGCACGAAAGCTGGCCTTGGGAATTCAGATAACATTTGCTTTTCTTTAAGCCATAAGGTTGGAAACGGACCAGTTCATGTGGTTCGGCTGTTGCGGAAATATTACTTTCATCCCGATGGCACTGGGCGCACGCAGTAATGTACTCCTCAGCGTTCTGGTAGTTGATGAGCGGCTTACTTTCGTCGCCACGGCCGATCTTTGCCAGTTCGACGTGCTGTTGCCGGGGACCGTGACAACGTTCACAACCGACGTTAGGAATAAAAAACTCTGGCCGGAATGGCGCGCCGGGAGGCGGCCCGACCGTCATGTGACATCCCAGGCAGGCTGACACATCCGCAGCCTGCATCGGACGTCCAAAACATTCGATGCTGTTACGGTTATAAACGTCATACTGCTCATGGTCGGGTGTCAGTCCCAGACCTTTAAAATTCGCAAACCAGGACCAGCGCAATTCCACCCCCTGACGTCGTTGTTCATCAACGGCAATTGCCGTCTGCGCATGGGTGCCGGAACCGAGCAGCCAGCTGACCGACAACGCAGGCATCGTTGGGTGCGTCTCATCCTGTACCGTGAATTGATCGTCACGTATTGCGAACAGCCATCTCTGATCTCTTCGGGGATCTTCGTAGGCACTCATTTGAGCAAGTCGACCCGCCAGATTGCTTTTCGACATCAGAACCGAAGTATGCGAATGGCCGGAGCGCTGATGTGCTTCATATTCCTTGCGGTGACATTCCGCGCAGGCTAAATCGCCGGCAAAGTTCGCAGTCAGAAACTGCTTCCAGACGGACTCAGGATCGCGACCAGAAACGGGACTGGTTGCTTGCTGACTGTTACCAGTTTGGCTTTCCCTTTGCGAGGGACGCGGCTTGTCATCAGTGCAGGAAACGGTGATCGCCGTCAGAATCAAAAACATGATGACGATCAGCGCAAGTCTCTGTTTGCCGTTAACCAGCTTCAACAATACACCTCGAAAATCGGCAACGTTCAACGGCACAGCAATTCATAGGCAAGAATAACAGGTTACCCGGGGAGCGGTGCTTCTTTGATTTTCCACTCTTCCCCTTCGCGTTTCAGCTTCCAGGTCATTTTGGTTTCTGTCTGCTCAGCCGTTTTTCCCTGAGCCCCTTTAGGGGACACAACCATTCCCGCGATAATTTTGACGGGCACGGTGGCTTCATCGCCGTCGATTTCTGCAGTCCCGTCGATGACGTACACATACTTCCCATAATCTTTCCGATTCTGGGGAACTGCACCGGTAACAAACGCAGACTGAAACATTTTTTCGCTGCCACTTGCATCGCCAAGACCCACCACATGCGCATAAACATGTTCTTCTACCGTTGGCTCAGGCACACCTCCACCACCACAGCCTGCCAGTACGCAGGAAACCAAACATAAAATCCAGTTTTTCATCTTCCACTCGCTTACGAAAGTATTTCTGAAAAAAGTAACGCTACAGACAACATCGCCTGTAGCGTACTTTTGAAGCTCACACTCGTTTAAAATTCGCCGATCGTTTCGCCATTTCGAATTGTGTTCAACGGCCGCCAGATCGCCGCGTTGTCCACATTTTCACTGATGAAACGAACTGCGCCGTCGGCCATCAGGGCATTGACTCCCCCCGTATGGTAACTGCGAGCAGCTGCATATACATCGGCTGTAGACCGCTCTTCGGTACAGGTAAGGTAGGGACTCGTATCTGCAGGGATGGACGTGTCACAACCAGCCAGCACATCAGCGACCCGCGCATTGGGGTTATTATAAGCGGTAAAGATCGTTGCTCCCATCGCTGGTGACAACCAGACACCCCGGATATCGACACTCGTACCCGCGGAAAAACCATCCGTACCCACAATTTCACTGACAGCAACGGTATTACTCATGCCATCGACAAAATCACTGTCTGTCGTGCCGTTACCCTGTTGGAATAAATCGCCCGAACCACCGGAGGGAATTGCAATTTCACTGGCAGTCGAAAAATAACAACCAAAGGCCCCTCGGGTTGTTCGGCTTTCCCAGGATAACATATTGCCGGATCCCCAACTGGCAGCATAGTTATTCCCCTTGGCTAACGATTCCAGACCATATCCGCCATCACTATAATAGGAGTTGTCTCTCGGGGCAGAAGGACAGTGGGTGATAGCGGGCAGACGTTTCCGGCCAATGTGCGCCGGGGACAAATACTCACAATGGTCCCAGGGATTCGCCTTCCCATCCGATCTTGATTTGAGATCATCTGCACAAGTTGTAATCTGGTCCCACAGTCCAGGTTGCTCCATATAGGGCAGCAACATGACGAGCCAATGGAAGCCAAAACCGTCTTGGCCATGCTGCCAGCCACCAGTTTTAAATCTGTTCCCAGAGTCATCATAACAAACATACCCCGGCGGAAATGCACCAAAAGTATCCAGGTGATTGTGCAACGCCAGACCATACTGCTTTAAGTTATTCTTACACTGTGACCGGCGTGCGGCCTCGCGTGCCTGCTGAACGGCCGGTAATAACAGGGCAATCAAGATGGCAATGATGGCAATCACTACCAATAATTCGATCAATGTAAAACCGCGACGCCATTTCTGTCGCATCTGTTTCTGAATTCGTGAATGTTGCATATACTTCTTCTCCAATTAAAAATAATTTCAATAACTGATTCACTGCGCCAACCAGATCCGGGTTGGAAGCAGACCTCTCTCAATGGGCTCACACTTCGTGATCTGACAACAGCTTCACTGATCCATTTCAGAGACGTCCATTCCGCCAGACATTCAGACAACCAAAGTGCTGTTGCTGCAAGGATGAAATCAGTTTTTTTCCAGGGATGGCATAGCGAGCCGCATTGAGCGCCATCGCCTGTTGAACATGATCTCGTGCTTTTGTCGTCTGTTGTGTGTCTTCATAAAATTGGGCGAGTAGAAAATGCTGGTCCGCTGTGGGAACCAGTGATAACGCCGATAAATACGCAGCTTCCGCTTCCGCATAGTTCCCTCTTTTCCTTTCAGCAAATGCTATCCCTTTCCAGGCGGCGACGATTCCCGCCTGTTGCTGCTCTGAACGCGGTAGTTTTTTCCAGGCTTTAAGTGCCCGTTGATAGTTCCGCTCGCTTTCCCCCCAATTCTCTTGATGTTGGTAGATGTTTCCCAGTAGCTGATAACTTAGTGGGCTGGCTTCTGATTTTCCGGTCCAGGGCTCCAACAAGCGGACCGCTGCCGTACGCTGTCCCAAAATTGATAGAAGTCGTGCCCGTTGATAAGTGAATTCTTCACTTTGAACGGGACGCCTCCTCATAAAAGCCAGATTGCGTTCGATTTCATAACAGTCCCGATCCAGATCCCGTGCCAGATCTCCCGCAGAGGTACTGCCAATTTCCTCCCAAGGCGACAAGACACAGATCTCCTGTGTCAGTTGCCGCGCGTCTCCTAATCGTCCGCTTCCCAGATATTCTTCCGTTTGCGTTACCATTTCATCGACACGCGACTGGGTATAAAATGCAGGTATCAACAGTGCAGTTATGCAAGCCAACAACCAGACCATCACTCCCGGACGTGATATAGACGCTGATTCCTGAAACCGAAACAGATTTCCGGCAAGTAAGAGCGAAGTAACCAGGAGCCAGAAGGCAATGGCCGGGCGCAACACGAATGACTCCCAGGCATCTTCCTGATCCAGAGTGACACTCGTCTGATCTCCTGTTAACGCGAGATAAATAATCCCTGTGGTCCCGAGAAAACAGATCAACTCCAGGGTCAAAAATAACAAACGATGATTTCGTTTTAAAACCCCAGACATCGATTCTGCAAGCAGGATTGTGCAAGGCACCATGCACAGAAAGCTGACAGCAATGATATCAGCGCGAACATAAGGCACGCTCAATCCATCTTCAGCACGTACACTTTGTACCCACCAGGCGACGGCACACGTCACAATGCCCGCAGTCGACAATGCCAGCATTCGATGCGATGTCTGAATGCGATGCTCCAGCAGTCTTTCCCGGCTGTCTGTCTGCACCTGATTTCGTGATGTCCTCTTCTGGCTTGTCATGCGGGCACGCGCCTCCGTGACTTCCAGATCAGGCCATCATAGGCATAGTGCAGAAACGCCATGATTAAATTCGCCGTGAGCCAGAGTTCCAGCAGATGTGATTCCATCAGCCAGGCCCCCATTCCCAGAATGACGATAAAGACGGCTAATACAAGTCCCCAGCGAGGCATCAAACGGGTAAACAGTGCTGTCGTTGGTTTGCCTGACTTCTGCGTGCGATCCACTGACCAGCTGACGATTGCCAGATATTCAATGGAATGAAAGAGAGCGGACGCCGTGGTCAAGACCAGCAACATCATCGGATTTTTCGCGACAATCGCCCCTAACATTGACAAATAAAGCGTCATCACACTGGTGAAATACAGACAGCGCCCCACCGTTTCTGCACGGATTTGCCAGAATTCGCGTAAAATCATGCCGGCTGGAATGGCAGCGAACAGAGTATCCAGCATGCCCCATCCCTGACTGTCTGCTGATCCCAGTGAGACCCAGCTGGCAATTCGAAATGTGACATACAGTAAAAACGTGCGCATCAGCCATTTATCAATCCGGGCTCGACGGGCAGAGATACCGCCGGTTTTTCTGCCATAGATACTATAGATACCATGGTGCTGGGCGGCGAAATGCCAGGCATTCCAGATGTAATCAATCGTCAACAAACAAGTCAGCGCACCCGTGGAAATCTTCACCGCAACGGGAATCGTCAATAAGCAAACCGTGATCAAAATATATTTCATCTTATTGGCCTGCAGTCGGTCCCGTTCCAGAAACAGGAGCGCTGGTGTGATCCAACGATGAGGCGTCGTGATGAAATAGATTTGCCAGAAGCTGACGCCGCTTTGAATTTCCAGACCGCCCCACCACTGAAACAAAACCAGTAAAGGCCAGCCAAGATTCGCCAGAAAGAGCAGGTCATATTTCGGGTCAACCAGCCACGCTGCCTGCAGCGATTGCCGAAAACTCCCCGCAACCGCTTCCGATCGCTCTGAAGCAGCTTGAGGTAAAAATGCAGGTTGAGATATTTGTGACATCGTTTCGTTACAGCAATTTGGTTTCAGTGCACCCAAATAGCCTGATGCTGAAACCAATCGCAGCTCATAGTGAAAATGAAAACTTTCTAACCTGACGTGTCAAAAACACAATCAGTTTGATGCTCATCTTAGAGCTGGTTTGTTAAGAACCTGTGAGCAATTCAAGAAATAACTTTTACAGAATCCCCTGAAAATAAAGACTCTGCCACTACGGTCTCATCCACACAAATAATTTTTTAAATTAATGTTTCGTGAATTCAAGATTGGCATTTCAAGAATAAAACAACATAGGATGAGGCATGTTTCTATCAAAACAGGTCGTATTGAAGCGTTACCCAGGCGCAGCAATAAACCATCTGCGTTTTTCAGAGACGGACTCAGACCAAAGATTTCAGCAGCAGTGATGGGATAGCTGGCAGGAGGCGCGGCCCCCTTACCCCGCTAGCCGGCTGGCTGTTCGGGGTTGAAGCCTTTTATATTCAGCCCATGCGATTTGACTGCAGAGTTGTCATCGATCACACGCATGTAGGCTGAAGTCTCCTTGCCGGAAGCCAGCTCCCGGACACGCACCCGCCAGATCCCTGCTTTGTCATTGGGTGCAATCTGAATCTGGAACGTCTGCACGCCGTCTTTCAGAGCCCGATAACCGGAAAACTCGGCAATGCGACCTTCTGCATCCTCAATAGACACATCGACGGGAATCACGGCTGAGACCGGTTGATTGTTCGGATCCAGAACTTTCACTGAAATCACGCCACTTTCTCCACGTTTCAACTGTTCGGGGGCAGTCACTTCAACTCGTTCCAGTGGTTGTTCCGTCGCCAGATAAATGCCACCCGCCCCAGGCGCCAGTTGGATCGAGGCAGTCTGTTTCCCTGATGACGCTTTTAACACGACAGCTTGATGCCGAACCAGATCATACAGATACCCTTTTGGCCGGTTCAGGGACAACGTCGTCTTCGCAGGTAAGCCATTCTCCATCACGCGCCCATGTTGACCGACATAGTTACCAAATTCACGGTGATCATTCACCAGGAAAATATAGTCTGCGTGGCTTCCCTGGCGATGATAGGGAATGACATCGGAGTTCGATGAATCGACAGACCTCACATATTTTCCCGCCAGTGCTTGACGCACTTCCTGTGCTTTTTTCTGCAATTCCCGTTTATCCAAGTCTGCTTTGCCGGTTCGTTTGTAGGAAGCAATCACTAGATCTGCGTTCACCGCCGGGGCGACGCGCTCATCGGCAACGACGATTCCCCCACGTTTCTGAAAGGCTTCAATTTCGTTTAAAATCGATTCTGTAATGACGTCGCAATCCATCATGAACAGAACTTTGTACTGATCGAGGCCGTGCTGCTGGATTGTCTCATCAAAGACGACATCAGTCTGGAGCCCTGCCCACTGCAGCATCTGATGCGCGTCCCCCAGCCAGTAACCGTTCCAGCCATAAGTGCCCCTGCGTGCAAAGACCTGTGCAGCAAAGCTCTCATAAAAGGCGATATCATTTTTCACACCCGGCATCATTTTCAATGCCGGTCCTAATGGCTGGACGACTTCATGGATCAAGCGTGTCAACTCATGCTGCGTCTGAGGATTGGTATAGCGATATCCGCCGGTCGTTTCCGTGGGCACTAAAGATTGCCAGCCATGATACATGATCCCCTTAATCGGACGCGAAATCTTGGCCCAGAACGCTTCCCGTAAATGCAGGGGCGCGATCGTAATAAACGGCGCATCAGGCTGCTCTCGTTCCCAGCTCGCCTGCTGTGGAGATTCCTGATCCGTTTTTTTCGCTTGCGGTGCGGTTTGCGAACGGTACCAGATGATCTGCGTCATCTTCATTACATCCTGATGCTTTCGGGACCCGCGCGCCATCGCAAACAGTTCATCCAGGACAACATTGATTCGAATCGGATCAGGATAGGAATACGTCCAGTGCGAAAGATAATCGACATTTCCGCCAGATCCAAACACGCTGGCAACTCGCATGGCGGGATCGTACCAGGTCCAGATTTTTTTATCCGTTGAATTTAATCCTCGTTCCAGATCGCTATTAAGATCATTCCAGCCATCGCCGGTTTTCCAGTGCCATTTGTAATAGACGTAAAGCGGATGGTTGTCTTTTACAATCCGGTTGGAAGGAAAGTCCTTCAGACGCCGATAATCAACGCCTCGCGGCGGTCCTGCTTCTGCCGGAATCTCAATCCCGGCAAATTTTTTGAAGGCAGCTCGATCATGATCATGAAAGCAGGGACGTGAATGCCCGCGAACTTCTGTATGCAACAGTGCAGAATCGAACGCAGGATAATCGCCATAGGTCTGCGCCATGGAGACCCCGACGTTATAGCAATACTGCTTGATCTCGGGAACCACCGGACAGATATCTTCACGACTGGCGGGATGCGTTCCGTCGCGGTTCACCCGTTGTAATTTTTCCCGGCTGCGCAGATAGGCGCCAGGTGAAAGCGAGGCATAAAACGAAACCCCATTCGCAAGCCCCCGATCCAAACCTTCACGCAGTTTTTTCACATTCTCTTCCGTGTCTGCCAACGTCGGCTTTTCCGCTTGCCAGATTTTGGAATAATTGGCACGCACTCCAACCGCATGCGTAAAGCCAATCTGTTTGAGTCGATCAATTTCCTCAAACCCAGCGCCCCACATCACGACTGGAAACCGATCGGGTAAAGGTCGCGATACAATCTGAATGGGAAAAGATGCTTCGGCAGTTGATTCCTGCCCGGTGCCTGCTTGCAACTTAGCCTTCAATTCATACTTGTCAGGACGCAATGCAGTATTGAGAGGAAACGAAACAGTTCGCGGCTGACCAGGCTCCAGTTTTTTCAACGTGGACGTTCCTTGAACCAGTCCATTCAAGGACCAGGTTACTGTCGCTTCCGGCAACAGGGTTCGCTGCAGATTCGTGATCTCAAAATCGAGAGTCCGTTTCGGCTCCATGCGAATGAAACAAGATCGCTGGGAAATACGTTCAAAACGCACGGGACGAAATTCAAGTTCCCCTTCGCTGATCCGCACCTGATCAATCAGTCCGGGAAAGCCACCATAATTGCTCCCGTTCCGATCACCAATTGTCAGTGCTCTCGATCCGGGAGTAATCGACCCGGCGCTCGTAATCGTTTTCTCCCCTTGAGGAATCCCATTAATAAAAAACCGCCCGCGACCGGCGCCGTTATAAATAAATGCAACGTGATACCAGGTTTCCTTTTCCAACTTCAACGGATTCGAATACCAGGTCTCTGAGTCATCGCCAAAACCCAGCACCGCCTTCAAGGTTCGTGTGCCGGATCGCCCTGCCCGAGTAAACAGCAACTGGTAGTCGGTATGGCTCACATATTTTTTATCGAGCAGAAAAGCAGAAGAGGCTTTATCAAAATCGTCCTCAAGCTTAATCCACATCTCCAGAGTAAATGCACCGCGCGGAGAGAGACGGGGAGAATCCTTTATCATCGCCCAGTGCCGTTTATCTTCTACGGGAAACCCCGGAAACGAACGCAAGGCGGCACCGAATCGTCCCTGTGATTCAATGACGGCACCATCAAATGCAGCTATCTGCTGATTTCCGGAAAGATCGGCGCCTGGCGTTTCTCCATCAAAGGTCCATAGCCCCAGCACATGCTTTCCAATGGCATTCTTCTCTGTGTATTGAGACTGCCACGGCTCTTGAAGCGTCTGCGTATCTGGCTTTTCAGCATGAAGTTCCCAGGCAAGATTGGAAATGATAAAAAACAGGACAAGCTGCTGAATTCGTCTGAGCATAAGTAAGCATCCGCTGATTGCATCTGGTGGGAAGAAAGAACCTCTCAAATATTTTCTAAACTCAGTTTAGCAATTGGCACCACGAAAAAAAACTGAGCGTTCTATCACACTGGTCTAGATCGTAAAGAGAGAAAGCGAGCAGTTTTGACCGAGTTTCGTACTCCCTTTGTTTACTGACATCAATCCTGTTATGATCGCTGTAGCGCTCTGTCATGAGCACAGCGTTTCATTTTCTGGATCTATTCTTTCACCCTGAGTTCTCTTCAGATGCCTGTAAAATCTCCTGATATGAAAGATAACGTCCCTCCCCTGATTGTAATGACGGACCTGGACGGAACCCTGTTAGATCACGATACGTATTCGTTTGCACCAGCGGTTCCCGTAATGGAACGTCTGCGCGCAACGGGGATCCCCCTCATTTTGAATACCAGTAAAACGGCTGCGGAATTAGCCTCTCTTCGCACCACGCTCCAGAACACAGATCCTTATGTTGTCGAAAATGGCTCGGCCATTTATCTGCCTGCGGAGCAGAAGGGGCAAACTGCTCATAAAACAGGAGATCAGGTGCATATTTTAGGGGCACGTCGGTCAGAAATACTCTCTTTCATTCAAAAAATCCGGGTAGAGGAAAAATTCCAGTTCACTGGATTTGCGGATATGGAAGTCTCTGAAGTCATTGCATATACGGGATTATCGGAATCCGATTCCGAGCTGGCGATGACCCGAGAATTCTCCGAACCGCTAATTTGGCAGGACTCGGCACATCAATTGCGTAAGTTTGAAGCACTGATTGCCAATCATGGTCTGCGGCTGCTGAAAGGTGGCCGGTTTGTGCATGTGATTGGCGCGTGTGACAAAGGAAAATGTCTGCATTGGTTACGGGAGCGTTTTACTGACTCGTATGGTGCACAACCTGCATTTGTAGCACTGGGCGATAGTCAGAATGACGTTGCCATGTTGAATGCAGCAGATATTGCCGTCATTGTGCGCTCGTCCCATCATGAACCACCCGATCTTGAGAAGCAATCTTCGGTCATCATTACTGAAGAAACAGGCCCACAAGGATGGGCCAATGCGTTAACCCAAATACTGGATGAAACACTGATCTGATCTTTCTGACCCGATCATTCTGGTTTTGGCGCTCAAGCTTTGATTACGGAGGTCTGGTATGGGAGACTTTTACCAAAACGGTATCATTACCACTTTACACAACCTCTCTTCACGTTCGACGGAAGAGATGGAAGCCGAGTTAGTTCGATTTGCTGAAGTCCGCCCGATGAGCCTGGTACTCCCTTGCCTTTACAGCGAACTGGAAGGGCCCGCCCTCGACAAAATTGTGACGGAACTGGCGAAAGTCGAGTATCTGCACGAAATTGTCATCGGCCTGGATCGGGCTGATGAAACACAATACAAACATGCGATCCAGTTTTTCAGTCGCCTGCCTCAGAATCATCGCATTCTCTGGAATGATGGCCCGCGACTGCAGGCAGTCAACAGAATGCTGCAGGAACAGGATCTGGCCCCCAAGGAACTCGGGAAAGGCTGCAACGTCTGGTACTGCCTTGGCTATATTCTGGCGCAGGGAACCACATCGTCGGTCGCGCTGCATGATTGTGATATTCTGACCTACGATCGCAGCATGCTCGCTCGATTGGTTTATCCGGTCGCCAACCCCAGCTTTAACTATCAATTCTGTAAAGGCTACTACGCACGTGTGGCCGACAGCAAGATGAATGGTCGTGTCACTCGATTATTAGTGACGCCCTTAATGCGTGCATTGAAAAAAATTCTGGGTTCACTGGATTATCTCGAATATCTGGACAGCTATCGATACCCACTGGCGGGTGAATTTTCTTTTCGCGTCGATGTAATTAACGATATTCGAATCCCCAGCGACTGGGGACTGGAAATTGGCGTGCTGTCTGAAGTGAATCGTAATTATTCAACGAACCGGTTATGCCAGGTCGATATCGCTGATAAGTATGATCATAAACATCAGAACTTATCCGTCGAAGACGCTCAAGCGGGATTGTCAAAAATGTCGATTGATATTGCCAAAGGAGTTTTCCGCAAGCTGGCCACCAATGGTGTTGTCTTTTCGACCGAAACCTTTCGTTCGATCAAAGCCACCTACTATCGAATTGCGCTGGACTTTATCGAAACCTATCGTAACGATGCGATCATCAATGGTTTGAAATTTGATGTGCATAACGAAGAGAAGGCCGTCGAATTATTCGCGGAAAATGTTTTAAAAGCCGGCCTTCATTTTCTGGAAAACCCGATGGAGACGCCATTCATCCCCAGCTGGAACCGTGTGCAAAGCGCGATTCCGGATGTATTCAGACATTTGTGTTACGCCGTTGATGATGACTACCGGGAGTTTTCCTGAAAATATGATTGAACCTGTCGAACATTCCGCAATCAGTGAATACCGATTCCTCGTCGAAAATCACTTGCGGGTTATTTATCCGGAGATTGACCATAGCGCATTCGCCCAGACTTTGATTGATATCATGGCCCCGGATGGGAATTGCCAGACGCCGGAAACCCATCAGAACCACTGGGATCAACGTGATGCCGTAATGATTACCTATGGCGACAGTCTGCTCACGGAGGGGCAGCCGCCACTGGAAACATTGTTGCAGTTTTCAGAATCGTTTCTCAAAGAGACGATCAACAGTATCCATATTCTCCCTTTTTTCCCCTTCAGTTCCGACGATGGATTTTCCATCATCGACTACCAGCAAGTCAATCCAAAGCTGGGCACCTGGGAGCATATCAACGCGATTGCCGACGAATTTCACCTGATGTCCGACCTCGTAATCAATCACTGTTCGAGTCAGAGTGAATGGTTTCAACAATTCAAACGAGGAGAATCACCGGGTAAAGATTATTTCTTCTGCGGCAGTCCGGATGATGATCTCTCCGAGGTGGTTCGCCCGCGGACCAACAGTTTATTGCAGCGGATCGATACCCCGGAAGGCCCCCGGTATGCCTGGTGTACTTTCAGCTTCGATCAGGTCGATTTAAATTTTGCCAATCCGCAATTACTGCAGGAAATTGTCAAAATCGTCAAATTATATCTCGATCACGGCGTTCATATTTTCCGTCTGGATGCGGTCGCCTTTCTCTGGAAAGTCGTCGGCACGAACTGTTTGAGCCTGCCGGAAACGCATGAACTGGTGCGTCTGTTTCGCACATTGATTCAATTTGTCTCGCCCCACGCCATGATCATCACCGAGACCAATATTCCGAACCGTGAGAACCTGGCTTATTTTGGAAACTCAAATGAAGCGCATGCTATCTATAATTTTTCCCTGCCCCCACTCCTGGTAAATGCAATGCTCTGCGGAAGCTGCCAGCATTTAAAAACCTGGATGATGAGCATGCCCCCGGCATTGCATGGCACCACCTATCTGAACTTCATTGCCTCGCATGACGGGATCGGCCTGCGGCCCGCGGAAGGATTAATGGACGATGAAGAAATTAACGAAATGGTTTCGATGATGGAGCAGTTTGGTGCTCGAATTTCAATGCGTTCGCTCGCCGATGGTGGCAAGCGACCTTATGAAATTAATATCTCATTATTCGACGCCATGCGAGGGACTCTGGACGGCGAAGACGAATGGCAGATTGAGCGTTTCCTCTGCGCACATGCCATCATGTTTGCTCTGGAAGGAATTCCCGCTGTTTACGTTCATAGTTTTCTGGGCACGAGAAATGATCAGGTGGCCGTCGAACAGACGGGGCATAACCGTTCGATTAACCGCCATCGCTGGGACTATGCCCATCTGCAGGAACAACTGGCAAACAAAGATTCAACGCATGCACGCGTCTTCAAAGGCATCTGTCACTTGTTGAAAATCAGACGGCGGCAACCTGCCTTTCATCCGAATGCAACTCAGTTTACCCTGCACCTGGGCAACAGTGTGTTTGCCTTCTGGCGTCAGAGCATGGATCGCCAGCAGAGTATTTTCGCGATTAATAATGTCACCAATCAGGAACAGATTGTCCCCTTATCAGAAATTAATCTGATTGGCACCGATTCCTGGGTCGATTTAATCAGCGGCGAATTATATTCAAATCTCAGAGGCGACCTGATCCTAAAACCTTATCAGGTGATCTGGTTAACCAATCTATTACAGCAGACGTAATTGCGAAAGTACTGGACGAAGTCTGAGATCATTCAACAGCCAACTCAACCTGGTTCTGAAAGCAAAGCTGATAACCATCCGGGTCTTTCATGAATAGTTGATTCATTCCGTAAAACGCCACCTGTGGAGGCTCCAGAGTAAGCCCGCGAGATGACAATTCTTCGTAAACCGCCTGCGCGTCATCACACAGAAAAAAGAAACCGACGCCCTTGCAGCGCTCAGCTGCGGTTCCATCTTCATCGGGACAGGCTAACTGTAACATCAGAGCCGCATTACCCCGTTCCAGTCGGCACCAGGCCAAATTGCCCTCCGGTTCCCACTTGAGTTTCATTTCAAAACCAAGCTGATCGCAGTAAAACTCCGTAGACCGGGAGGCATCTTCTACATACAGCAGCGGAACCAGCTCTTGAATTGCAGGATTTGTTTGTGGCATGAAACAGTTCCCTTTCTGAATCGAAGTGATATGAATTGTGCATGAAAGACACGACCGTTTTAATCTTCTTCAACGCGGTGAACCGTATCGGGAGAAAAGGCGGGCGTGCAAATCGCGATATATTCAGCACCTGCTTCACCGGGAGTACTGTACCGCACCCATTCTCCCGGTTCCAACACAATCGCCTGCCCTGCTTTGACTTCGATCACGCCGTCAGCGCATTCCACACGCAGAACTCCCTTGAGTACAATCGACGTCTCACGAAATTCCGGCGTTTGTTCCGGCTCTACCCAACCGCCGGGAGAGATCATGCGGGCAATGCTCATTGATTCCTCGCCGGTATTGACGCGTCCTACAAATTCTTCGATCTGCTTGGGTTTGTTGCCTGCTGCTTCTACTATTGTCGGCTGCGTGATCAATTGGGCCATGTCAGTTCCTTTATATGAAATTCATTTCTGAAAGAGATCAAAACATCCAATCTCGTAATTTCTCGTCGATCGCCTGGCTGTGTACTGGGAAAACAGAATTTGTCATTTTATGATGAAGCAAATGCATTTCAGGGACTTGCCTGATTTCGGCAATCCTACGACTCCCTTCACACTCTCATTTTGAACTGCATCCAGGAGAGATAATATGTTGACAAGTTTGTTAATTCCAATTGCATTGTCGGCTGTGGCACTATTTTTTGCCAGTTTTTTATCGTGGATGGTATTTCAACTTCATCGCGATGACTGGAAAAAGCTGGAGAGTGAAGATGAATTTCTGGAAGCCGTCAAGCAGCAGAATGTGCCACTGGGTAGTTATATGTTTCCCGGTTGCAATTCACCGGAGGAAATGAAAAGCGAAGAGTATCAGCAGAAATGGAATAACGGCCCGTGCGGTGTCATGACTGTTTTCCCGAAAGTGAATATGGGAAAGAAACTCGGACTGACTTTTTTGTATTTTCTCGTCATCAGTTTCGCTCTGGCCTATCTGTCAACTCTGGCAATCAAGCCGGGTGCGGAATTCATAGTCGTGTTTCGCTTTCTGGCAACCGCAGGCTTACTGACGTTTCTCTCAGCCACTGTGCAGCATGCGATCTGGTTTCATAATCGAATTATCGGGCACGTCATCGAATCGATCCTGTATGCGGTCATTGTCGGACTGATCTTCGGCCTGATGTGGCCTGCTGCCTGACTCCCTCTATTGAATCATATTAATCATTCAAATCTAAGGAAAGAAAATATGACTGGTTCCCTTCCCTTATCGGGGCAAAAGTTTCTCCTGTTTGTCGGCGAGGATTACGAAGACCTCGAACTCTGGTATCCCAAACTTCGCCTGGAAGAAGCGGGCGCGGAAACGACTATGGCGGGATTAGAAGCAGGTAAAACCTACCTGGGAAAACATGGCTATCCAGCTGTTTCGGATGCCACAATCGACAGTATCAACGCCAGCGACTATCAAGGCGTGGTCTGCGCCGGCGGCTGGATGCCCGACAAACTCAGACGTTTTGAAAAAGTCTTATCGCTGCTATCTGAATTTCACGAGAGCCAGAAACTGATCGCCGCCATCTGCCATGGAGGCTGGATGCCGATCTCCGCTGGCATCTATCAAGGAGTCAAGGTCACCGGTTCGCCGGGTATCAAGGACGACCTGATTAACGCCGGGGCCATCTGGGAAGACGCGTCTGTTACAGTTGATCGCCACTTCGTCTCCAGTCGCCGCCCCGGAGACCTGCCCGACTTCTGTAGAGGCATGCTGGAAGTTCTACAACAGGCAAGGTAAAGCACTCTGCTCACTGTCATTTTCTACGGAGTCAATTCTCCCTACTGATGGAAAATTCGCTTCGAATGTCTTTGAATCTCTCGATTGGGATGTTCTAACAACTGTTTTTGAACGTCTGCATCGATCAACTTGACGGAGACGTTCTCCATCTGAACAGCATCCAATAATGCCACGCATCGGGCAACGGTTCTTAGCAGAGACTGGAGTGCAATTTTACGATTACGGGACGTCAATCTGGGAAGTGCATTGAGCAAATCTTCTGTTGCTTTGGAGTAGTTAATATCGCCGAATCCACTGACGGCCCCCATCTGCAGTTCTGCCTGCTTTGGATTTGCCAGATAACGTTTCAACTGTGCCTGACAGTCTGCATAATCAAGCATGGCGATCATCCGCAGTGCATCATAGCGGGTCCCCGCTTTGATTTGTGGGTCATCGGCCATCTTGACAGCTTGCTGGAGCGAGTGCTGCCAGCGGGCAGCCAACTTCGGATCTTCCTTCAGGATGGCTTCAATTCGGGTTCGTGGCCAATCGCCGGCAATCGTAATCCCGTTGATGATCCCGCCACCAATCACAACCGCCTGCCAGCATTGCAGAGTTCCTTTCTCTTCAGGCAAAGACGCATCAAGTAATTTTTTAATCTCCTCTGCCTGATTTCGTTTGCCCAAAGCAATCGCCTGCCGCCAGATATTGGGAATTTCACGGTACTCGTCTGGAGTGCCCACTTTGACACTGGCAACGAGCGATTTGATTTTTGTAACCGGGTCCACAGAAACCGTCGCCTGCTTCGTATCTCCCGGCTTTACAGGAACTGCCTGATGTTGTTTCCCGGCTGAGCTGCTGCTGGCAAGTGAGATCTCCGAGAGAAAGAGCCAGCCCTGTTTGCTCTGAAAATCAACACGAACAAAGCGTGCCCGTTGTTCTGGCAAATTGATCGCAACAGTGCGCGGATCAATTTCATAGAGCCCCAGACCATCGGGATGGTCATTAAAGTTGGAGAACTTGAGCGGATTCCCAAACTGCTGACCGTTATTACTGAAGGAAACCACTACTGACGCGGGGGCATGGATTGACCCGGGTGCATGATTCACGCCATACACAATTTTCAAAGAACGCACCAGAATTTTTTTACCAAGATCAAATTCAATTCTGGGCTGTGGTTGCTCGCCGGCAAATCGGAACCCGACCCAGTTCCCATCATTAAATTTTCCGGAACCCGGAGATTGATTCACCAGCTTCAACTTTTTCGGATCATCCGGGTAGTTTGCATCCGGAGAAACGGCACCGGCATACTTGTAATGAATGGGGGCACTGTGTTCCTGTAGAAAGGCCAGTAAATCCGCCATCGCTTCCGGCGGGATCTCGCGTTCCAGACCTTCCGGCATTAGTGATTTGCCGGTATTGCTCAATTCTTCGATTTCTGTTCTGAGAATTGTCTGCACTTTCCCCTGCTGCGTTTTTAACGTAATGCTGTTACTTTGCTCGGACACCAGAATCCCGGTATTAATTCGGCCATCCTCGGTGAGCGCCAGATAAGATGCATAACGCCCATCGACGGCTTTGTTGGGATCGAGTATTGAAGTCAGCAGGAATGATTTTGACTGATCCGTCAACGCCGCCAGGTCCGGCCCCACCACAAATCCTTTTCCATTCAGTTTATGACAGTTCGCACACTGTTTCTCAAACACAGCACTGCCCCGTTCGATGCTGCCCTGTTTCAGATCGATCGATTGATAGCGTTTGAGTACCGCCGCACGACTGGCACTGGTCGCCACCGAAAACAGTTTCCGGGCACGCTGACTGAGTTTCTTATTTTTATGATCAATCAATCGTTGGCGACTGGTCAAATCAATCTGAGCGGGTTGAATCAATTTCTGTTCGACACTGTTTAATAATTTGACTGTCGTCGATTCCCGTGCCAGAAGCTGATTGAGAACTTCTGACTGCAGTGCAGGCGTAAGATGTTTCCAGTTTTCCAGAACCGGTTTCATGGCTTCCGCTTTCTGAGTATTGATCAAACTGCGGACTGCTGCCATCTGAATTTTCAGCGACGTTTGTGGCGTTAATAAATCAGAGATCAACTGCAGATCATCCTGACCTTGACCGGCCTGGACCACAAACGTAATCGCGGCAATCCGCTCTGCTGCCCCCCGCTCGGAATCCGCCACCAGTTGACGGGCTCGTTCTTGTAATGTTTTGATCTGTTGACCAAGCGCCTGATCCTGGCTGAGTTTCGCGGTATTGGTCACTTCCAGAATACGAGACAATGCCGCCCACTCCCAGAGAGGCGTCTTCTCATTCTGAACCGCATCAGCCAGCAAATGAGAAGCAACCTGCTTCAGAGCAGCCGCATCTTTGGTCGCGATCGTCATCCCCAACAAGGCCTCAAAAACCGGCTGTAGTTTGGGTTGATCACTGACTTGGGGAATCAAAACGGCGATCGCCGGTGCCAGACGACTCGGTTCGAAGCTGGTCAGCACGGCAGACCTGATATAGACATTCCCGGAATGCTGTTCCATCAATTGTAACAACGACTGCGTTGCCATTTCGCTTTTTAATTCGCCGAGAGAATAAGCCAATTGTAAAATGACAGATAAGTCTTCTTCCTGCTTGACGCGCTGCAGAACGGCATTTGCCAGAGACTTTGATGCATTCAAAAACGGTTCCGATAAACGCAGGGCTTCTCTGCGAACCCCCGGATGCGAATCCTGAATTCGTGGCAGTAATAACGCTGCATCCAACGCCTCCAAACCATCCAGCGTACAGAGTGCCTGCAGACGTGATTCCGGCAAGTTCCCCTCCGCGGCAATCGACTTTAATTCTGGAATGTATTTTTCGTCAGCCCGCAAGATCAGTTCCTGCTGCACCATATCACGCAGTGTACCATTTCTGCTTCTAATCAGCTTCGCCAGATACTGCGGTTCTAACTCTTTCAATTTCGGGATCGGTTTATACTGCTGTTCTTTTCGAGAGATCCGATAAATTCGGCCCCGTGTTTCGCCCGCACGCACATTCAGTTTCTGGACTGCCTCTGGTGAAAGAAACTTGGGATGCTCAATGAGATAGCGATACATGTCTACGATGAGCAATGATCCGTCGGGCGCGGGTCTTGCCTGTACTGGCCGAAACCAGTTGTCAGTTGACGTCAAGAATTCCCGATCCAGTTCTTCCGGCGCACGCGTCCCGAAATAGACCACTCCTTCGGGCTGGATCACCTGACGATGCACAAGCTGGTTGACCGGTTCACAAACAAACGTGTTCCCTAAAAAACCGTCCCCCAGTCGCCGATCCCGGTAAAGCCCCAGACCACAGGCTGAAGTCGGTCGCCCGCGCTGTCCACTTAAATGAAACTGAACCAGATCACCTACCGGAATGAGCTGATTGGCACCCTCACCTCGGGGAACAGCAACCTCAGGCGGGGGCGAAACCACAAACGGATTCTTGCGATAATAGGATTCATTGACGGGATAATACACGCACAGGCTGCCATTGCGACAACCAAACCAGTTGCCCCAATCGTCACGCACGCGGCCCTGTTGGGTCCGGCCGCTGACCGGTTCCAGTACTCCGGTATCGGGTTTGAACCGAAAATCACGATTCGTTACATTCACAGTCTGACCATTGAATGATTTGATGATGCCGCCGAATAAGCCGCCCGATGCATAGACCCAGTTATCAAGACCGGGAACCAGACTATTCACCCGTGCCTGATAATTATGAGTTGCGAATCCCGTTAGAATTATTTTCTTAAGGTCGGCTTTCCCATCGCCGTTCGTATCTTCTGCGTAAATCACATCGGGAGCCGTACAGACCAGCACACCCTGCTTCCAAACCATTAAGCCGGTCGGAAAAGGCAGCCCTTCCAGAAACACGGTCGCCTTGTCGTAGACGCCGTCTCTGTCCAGGTCTTCGAGAAATTTCACGACACCGCCGGGCTTCAGGTTCCCATCGATGCCGTTTGGATAATCCCGCATTTCGACAACCCACAATTTCCCGTCAGGACCGAACTCTACTGCGACGGGGTCAATGACTAACGGCTCCGCCGCAACCACTTCGACTTTGAGTTTGTCGGAGTAATTCATACGTGATATCGATTCGGCGGGAGTCAATGCCCGCTTGCCACCCGTTCGACTCACATCCTCTTTGGGCTGATAAGTATCCGGTAGCTGTCGGTCTACTTCCTTCAGAATTTTTTTCTCTAGCCCGGGCGCAAAAGGACCAGGCAGATCATACCAGACCATCGCATTCCGTCCCTCATAGCCCCCTTCCTGCAGGACCCGTTCGGAGGGAATATAACAGGGAACGTCGTTCGCATAGGAGGTCACCCATAGCTTCGCGCCATGCCGCTGCTTAATCGCCAATGAATAATCGACAACAACCTCTCCTCCCAAAAAGGCCATCGCCAGATCATCACCAAAGACCCAAGATTTCACCGGGTAAATGATTTTATCTGTTAAGGCCTGTCCCCGTTCCAGACGTTTGAGATTCTTTTGCGCATGATAGCCCGTGATTCCCTTTTTCTGTGCGCGCTCTTTCCACTCGTCCTCTGTCGGCAGCTTGTCCAGCTCAAGTGTCAGTTCTTCACTCCCCGTTTTCAGATCTCCTGTTAGTGGTGTTAATTTAGATTTGAGACGCTGGCGAACTCCGTCTGCGATGCCTTTTCCATTGACCCGCGCCGCTCCCTGATCATCGCCTCTGAACTTCGGATTCTGATCCGCACCACATCCAATGACCACCATCGCCATACAACCGGGAACGTCTGCTTCAATCGCTTCGACGGCGCAACCGGCCCAGTCGCCGGACATAAAGGGAACGCCCCCTAATGTCGTGCAATGGCAGGCATAGTTCACCAGAATCGCACGTGTCTTTCCATCAACACCTTTGACTTGTAGGATCGGGAGGTCATGATCTTTCGGCCCGGTAATATTGCGGCGATTTTTGGCAAACGTCGCCGTCCCGATTCCCCACTCCAGAAGAGAGGGCTCGGTATTGTGAATGGCTTCTTCCGCCACCTTGGTCAGCAGAAGCGTCAAATCCTGAGTGTAACGGTCAATTCCGGCCTGTTCGGAAGCAGTCAAATCTTTGGTATACAAGTTGGGAAGGACTCCTGTGAGCATCGGAGCCGCGTGCGTATGAGTGGAGCAGATCACAAGATTCTGAGGAGTAAGGGAATACTCATCTTTCAGATTCGCGACAACAGCTTTCGTCACGGATGCAGGGACACCACAATTTTCAACCGATATCAAAATCTGCGGTTGAGGATTTTCAGAACGAATCACAATCGCGCGTGCCCAGAGTTGCTGCTCGACCCGATCAATCGGCTTTGTACTGCGTGAGGCATAGCCACTTAGTATCACCGGGTAATCGGGAGTGATATCAACTTTGGCGATGCCTACGGAATAAGTTTTCGTTTTTTCAGCAGATAAACTGGAAACGCAACCGCCTGCAACGATCACTGCCAGTACAATTCGAAGTACCATCATTTGCTTCATCCTGGTTTCCTCAAAGCAGTTTCAGTCAGTAGCGCATCAATCTGTCAGAAAATCACAAATCAGATTCAAGATTTCCTGTTTCCTCAAGACGCATTCATCTATGATCTGATTTTGAATGATAGAATCCAGTCTAACTGCTTGACTGACGCAGGATCAATCCAGTGTTGCGTCATTCTCTTTTATTTTTGCGACACTCCGGAAGAGATCATGTCCCGTTCTGCTACACCTCAGGTTGCCCTGTTCATTGAAACGTCAAAAACATTCGGCCGTGGAATTTTACAAGGCATTTCAACGTATTCACGAACACATGGGCCCTGGTCTGTGTACATTGATGAATGGGGACCAGCGACAACACTCCCCGACTGGATGAAACAGTGGGAAGGAGACGGCATTATTGCCCGAGTGCGTTCGCAACAGATGTCAGAACGGCTTCAGCAATCAGGTGTCCCGATCGTGGATACGTTACAGCAAGTGCCTGACCTGGAACTGCCCGGCGTTTATTCCGACGATACCGAGATCGCACAAATGGCGTTTGAACATTTACGGGATCGCCACATAAGGCACTTTGCTTTTGTAGGAGTGGAGCGGGCCAACTGGTCAATGCGTCGTCGGAATGCTTTCGCAGAGATAGCACGCCAGCAGGGATTCGAATGCGAAATTTATTCCCCCCTGTCACGCCGACGTTTTGTCGAAAGCTGGAATGGTGGTCAGGAGGATCTGGCAGACTGGCTGGAATCACTGCCGAAACCGGTAGGCTTAATGGCAGCACATGATTTACGTGCTTTATGCGTTCTGGATGCCTGCCGCCGTCGCGGGATCGCGGTTCCGGAACAGGTTGCTGTTCTCGGAGTTGATAACGATGATGTCTTTTGTGAAGTGATTGACCCACCTCTCACCAGTATTTCGCATCAGGCAGGACAGGTTGGATTTCAGGCAGCTGCCCTGCTCGACCGCTTGATGCAAGGTAAAGCTGCACCGGCTCAACCTCTCATGCTGCCGCCCCGAAAACTGGTGCCTCGCAGATCAACCGACATCATTGCTGTAGACGACGTCGCCATCGCCTCGGCTCTGGAATTCATCCGACGCAATGCCTGCGCGACAATCAATGTGACCTTAATCGCACGACATGTGAATCTCTCCCGACGTTCGCTGGAACGCCGCTTTATGAAGCTGACGGGAAAAACACCTCATCAGATCATCGCAGAAGAACGGCTTCGCCGCGCGAAACAACTTTTGATTGACACTGACTTCACACTCGAACAAATCGCTACGATGGCGGGGTTTTCCAGTGCCGCCTATCTGAGCGTGGTAATCAAAGAGCATGAAGAATGCACACCAACAGAATTTCGCCATAAAGCGAACCAGTCGGGAAATTAAAAATGGCAATCTATTCCAAACCAGTGAACAACTGGAGTGACAGCCGCTTGACTCCCCTATAGTTTACACCTAGAATTCTGCTAAACGGTTTTGTCAGGGATTAATCATGGCACGTGGTAAATTACAACAGGAACTCAGAAAGAAACAACCTTTTGCTTCACCAGAGCAAGAAGCGATTCTGAATATCCTGCGCACCAGCGATGTCTTTCATAATCAATTTGGCAAATTATTTCGTGAGTATGGCCTGACACCTTCCCAATATAACGTTCTTCGAATATTGCGTGGTGAAGGAAAACCGATGCCTTCCCTGGAAATTGCCAGTCGAATGGTACAAGTCGTACCAGCGATCACCGGATTGCTTGACCGTCTGCAGGCTCAAGACCTGATTGAACGAAAGCGGTGCACCGAGGATCGGCGGGTTGTTTATATTCAAATAACCGCCAAAGCATTGAAACTGTTGAAAAAAATTGACGATCCTGATCTTTGCCTGCATCGCAAATTGATCGGTCATTTGAGTTCAGATGAACTGGCTGAACTCAGTCGGCTTTTAGAAAAAGCACGCACCTCCCTCACAACGTCAGCCGAAAACTAAGACCCGCTTTTGCCTTGTCAAGATGCCGGCAAACGAACCCTGCTTCCCCACTACCCCCCAATTCAACACGCCAGTAGATCCTTCAGCGATTGTAAAACGCAGGCAAACCAGTAACAAACAAACACCATCATCAGCCAAAATCAGCCTCTCACAACCCCGCAAAACCTTCTAATCCGAATTGGGAATCAGCAACTTATTCAATCTGCTCAGTTTAAAAGGTTTGATGCAAATTCTTTCCTGCTTTTTTGGTCTAAATCGTAAATCTTTCGCTATGATCTTCCTCTCAATAGCGGTTATTTTGTAGAGGCGTTCTAGCGAGAAACGTACCGTATCTCCTTAATTCTCATCACAATAGTGATTGAAAAATCGCTCTACCCACGCGTGTTCACGAAAATATTATTTCACCCCAAGCCATATTTAAGTACATTAATATATATCCTGATCTTTATACTAATACCCTTAGTTGGGTAGAATGGAACATACTCCCGGCAATCAACCCATGCGTACACATACCCGTATGGACACAGCGACACGGAGCCAGAAAACGATGGATCATTGTTAAATCCACCCCAAAGGAACCACTGAATGAATTACGGCTCCGATTGGCCATCAACACATATCACTCTCTTGAATCGTGTGCGTGTTCCCACAGATTCAGAAGCATGGAGAGAGTTTGTGAAAATATATGGGCCTTTAATCTATAACTACTGTCGCAAATTTCGATTAAACGACTGCGACTCTGAAGATGTCTGCCAGGAAGTATTCCGCCAAATCAGCACATCGCTCAATTCTTTTGAATACAATCAAAAACTGGGACGATTTCGATCATGGCTGGGCACTGTCACTTATCATGAAATCTGCCATTTTTTCAAAAAAAACCAGCGATTTAAGAATCAATCAGGAGCAAATGGACTCCAGGAATTCATCTATGAACAACCAGGAGAAATTGATGCGATGTGGTCAGATGATTTTTGCAGCCATATCTACACCATCGCTCTCGAAAACATTCGACCTGATTTTGATGAAAAAACCTGGAGAGCCTTTGAATTGACCTGGATCAAAGATCAGCCCCCCAAAGTAGCAGCGAGTGAGTTGTCTACTGATATCACCTGGATCTACAAAGCAAAATTTCTGGTACAAAAAAAACTGAAGGAGGAAATCCAACGACTTTCTTTTGATAGCGTTGTATTTCAAAGATAGGTTTATCTTGAGTCATTCATGGAAAAATGCATCTCGGAAAGTCTGTTAGTCCAGTATCTCGTCAATGAACTTGACGAAGAAGTAGGCGACCTTGTCAGAGATCATCTGAATCAATGTTCCCTCTGCCAGACAAAAGCAGAAACACTCTCGGATGATATTGAACTCAAAGAATGGCACGAATGCCACCAGCGACAACAAGGGAAAGATGATTTACAAACTTATCCCTTTAGCGAAGATCGATTAGACCGACTCTTCAATTCTACCGTCTCCTCGATCCAACAATCGAAGCCATTCTCTCCCCAAAGCCCCGCGTCTCACAACCAGAAAAACAACTCGTCGATTAACCAGAGTAACAGCGCGTCGTTCAATAGAAAGCTGCATCAAGACACACTCAGAGTGATTGGCAGCTATCATTTAATTAAAAAAATCGGCCAGGGAGGCATGGGGGTTGTCTACCAGGCAATTCATGCCCATTTAAAAAAACAAGTCGTCCTCAAACTATTGCTCAACAATGACTGGGAAAACTCAAACCAGTCCCTGCGATTCTATCGCGAAATGGAACTGGTCGGACAACTGGACCATCCGAATATTGTGAAGGCCACAGATGCAGGTGAGACAGACGACACCTGTTTTCTGGTCATGGAATATTTAGAAGGCCATGACCTGAAAAAAATCCTGAAAACAGAGCGATCACTCTCAATCACAGCGGCATGTTCAATCTTGCGACAAGCTGCCAACGGTTTTCAGTATATTCACAACAATAATTTGATCCATAGAGATATCAAACCGTCAAATCTGTTTTTGACGACCGAGGGTAAAATTAAAATTCTTGACCTGGGCCTGGCAGGGCTCAGTCACTCCGAAACGTCATTCAGCGATCTGACTGATAGCAATTGTATCATGGGTAGCGCCTACTATATGGCCCCCGAACAGGCAATGAGTGTTAAAACAATTGATCAACGTTCGGATATATATAGCCTGGGCTGCACGTTCTACCAACTGCTCACGGGGCGACTTCCGTTCAAAAGAAATACTCCTGTCGAAACGATCATTGCACACCGAGAAGACATCGCGCCGCGATTATCCGATTACCTGTCGGACGTTCCCGAGACACTGGAAGAACTATTCCAGTCAATGATCCAAAAAGATCCGAACGACAGAATTCAAACGATGGCCGAAGTCGTCAAAAAAGTGGACGACTTCATGGAACAGGAACAGGACTCACTTTTACATGAAGCTTCAGACACCAGCCTGACACATAGCCAGGAACTGATCCGGCTGTGCCAGAATACCGATTTATCCCCTCCCGTTGAGGCTTTGAGCCAGTACTCTAGTACTCTGTTTCAACCAACACATCGGTTTTGGAACAAAAAAAACATACTCCTGTTGATTATGGGAATTGCATTGTTGAATGCAGGACTGTTTTATTTCATCCGATTCGATCAAATCCCACCTCCTGTATCTAACATCCCCAAAATTTCACCGGAAGAGGCTCAGAACCAACGAGCAGCAGCCCTTTGGGCTTTAGAACATGAATGTGAACTCACTCTGCTCCTGGCAAATGGTGTAAAAGTCCAGGTTAACAATACGTCAGAAGGTTTACCCAAGGATGATTTTCAAATCATTACGCTTAAGCTTTACCACAATCAGCCTTTGGACGAAAACGCTCTGTCTCTCTTAAAGAATATTAAGAGCCTGAATGAACTTCGGTTAGATGACTGCGTACTTGGTGATAATGCACTTGCCCCCATCAAAGGTCTCACTTCACTGACTGTATTGGATATTCATCATACCAAGCTGACAGACAAAGGCTTATCCCATATCAGCGAGTTAAAAAATCTAAAAACGCTTTCTATTAAATTAAATCCCGATCTGACTGATACAGGACTGCAAGTTCTGAATCAACTGCCCCGCTTAGAAGATGTTGATCTGGCCAGACTGAATATCACAGACAAAGGTATTACGTTTATCCAGAACAATTCAAATTTGACCAAGCTGAATATATCAGAAACAAACGTCAGTGATGCCTCTGTACCTTATCTCATCGCACTTGAAGAACTAGAGTCTCTACGCATCAAGAAAACTGCGATTTCAGAAAAAGGTATCGAACAGATCAGGAACGCCTTTAAAGATCATGACCCCGTCCGACTTGATTAAGATCAGTATTTCAGCTCTATCTTTTCACTAGTATCGCCTACTTTTTTCTCATCCCAACTGCAAATCGACTCATCACTTTTACAAACCTCTGATGATTCTTATCTTGACCCCTTCGTCCCCTCCAGGATACTTCAGTTAAGTATTATTTATAGAACCAGCTGACCATTAAAAAGGGCCCCCAAATGGTAGGTAATGCACTCTGGCCGAAATCGGACAGAATCAATCAACAGAATCAGTCTCATGCGCAACCGAAAGTTCGTGAAGACAAAATCAGTATTGTGATCACCGCCAGAAATAACGCCTTATTCCTGGCAGAGTCCATTGAATCGGCTTTGAATCAAAGCCTGCCTTGTGAAGTCATCTATTCGGATGATTGCAGCTTTGATGATTCAATCACGATTGCTAACCGCTATCACGACGAGGGAGTCGTCACTCTCGAAACACCTTACCACATCGGAGTCTGCGAAGCGCGAAACCGCGGTGCTGCACAAGCAACAGGAAACTACCTCTTATTTTTAGATGGAGATGATATCCTCCCACCAGATTATGTCAAAGAACACTGGGATGCCATGACACCAACAACTCCTTTTGTTTATGGAGGCGCTGAAGCATTTGGAGATTTTACAACCCTCTGGGATGCTCCCGAATGGAAACAAGGTCAGCTCTGGTTGAGAAATTTCATAAATACTTCCGCCTTATGGAACCGACAGGCTTTTGAGACGGCTGGTCGCTGGCAAAACAAAATCAATACCATGTGGGACTGGGACCTGGCATTGCGAGGTGCAAGACTGGGTGCTCCCGCATTGAGTAAGGCAATCCTGAAATACCGACAGCATACAAGTTCCTGGTCTGCGAATATTCAAACCAAGTATGAAAAACGACAGGAAATCCTGCTACCACAAATGCGCCGCGCGTGTGCCAGACTCAGCGTAGGATCCATCATCAGTGGCAGGCTTGCCAGCTTTTTTCCAGAGTGGATGTCGGCGGTTGCCCAATCCGTCAATCTGATCAATTCGCAGGAACCGGTCGAACTGGTCCTGTTGGATAATTCCAGGAATGAGAATACCCTTTCACTCATGAGAGCTGAAACGAACCGATATCGGAATACTTTCGAAACGATCAGAATTATCCCCCATCCTGTTTCTTTCTCTTTTTCAAATGAAAAAGAACGCAGGGATCAGGTAGCAAAGTTTATGGCCCACTCCTGTAACCGCCTGAGTGTGGAAATGAGAGGAGACGTGCACTGGCTGATCGAAGACGATATCCTGCTCCCACTGGAAGCGGGAGCAAATCTGATGAATCAGCTGACTGATGGCTGGGTCCCCCCCAATGCCGTTAGCGGCTGCTATCGAAGCCGACATACGGAATCACAATTTGTGGGCGGACATTTTGACGACTATCACCTGGTCAACGCGTTTACTGAAATTGGCACAGAGGCCACACCCGTGGATTATTGCGGAACGGGTTGCCTGATGTTCTGGAGAGACCGAACGCCCCGCTATTGGGACAGCCATTATCAGCACGCGCCAGCACACGACTGGGAATGGTGTGCCCGAGTCAAACAATCAGAGGGTGAGATCCTGATGCTGCCCTCAGTCCATTGTGGCCACGTCAAAACACCCGAAGACATTCTCTATTGAGATCTGGCGCTCTTGAGATCTGAAAATGAACGGGCATAAAAAAAGAAAAGCACAGGCTCACATACACAATGATAGGAAGCAGGCACTAGTCCCCTAACGTTGCGTGCTCATTAAAAGCAAGTGAGCCCATGCATTTCCATGATTAGTTCATTCATGCTTATCACAGGTATGAATGACACCCTCTATATGCATATAGTGATGTGAAATGGGTTTCTTCCTGATTATTTTTTGAAATTCGATTATTTCTAACAAATAACGAAAAAATGATACACCCGACCACACATACACAATCATAACTAATAAACATAAAGAACCTGCTATCGACTGGATATGTTTATCTTTCTCTTGATTTTATTTTCCCCTAAGCCTCTATTTTATTTGAAGTTTGAAATTTCATCTAATCTCAGGCACGCCTCCCCCTCTATTCAGACTACTCCCCATTCCTGAAATTGATTTGTCAAGTTATTCCCACAAGCCAAAAGTGGTCATAAGAACACTTCCCCAAAATCAGTTCTGGCAAACTTCATTTCAATCTTGTCATTTCGTTTGACATTTTATTGTTAACAATATACAAAGGACAAATTACAACCAATAAAACAATAGTCGCAAGTACACCTCATGTCGGCACACAATCTCGACTCCATTCCTATTGATAACTATTAAAAAGCCGTATTCACTTCTTGATCACGAACTGTTTTTAGGAGTAATGAAATGAGACCGACAAATACCTCGAAGGGATTTACACTGATTGAACTATTGGTTGTTATCGCAATCATTGCCATTCTAATCGCCCTTTTGCTCCCGGCAGTTCAACAGGCACGCGAAGCAGCACGCAGAAGTACATGTAAAAATAACTTGAAGCAGCTGGGACTCGCTTTTCATAATTATCTGGAAACACATAAGGTACTGCCTCCGGGTTATATCCAAACAAGCCTGGCAGCCCGTAACGAAGCCACTTGGGTCTCATTAATACTCCCCTTTATTGATCAAGCGAATCTCTACAATACAGCAGACTTCAACGCCTGCTTTGGATGTACGAGCGTCGGCGGCACGAATTATGAGTTGATTTCAAACACGATTCCCATGCTGCAGTGTCCTACTGATCTGCCGGTTCCCTCGCTCCCCTACAATGTCTTCGCAAGAGGGAATTATGCTGCCAGCAATGGTATCGGTCCGCTCATCTCAGGTTATGGGCTGGATCCCAGTCCTCCCGCACGAGGTGCTGTTGGAGCCTTTGATCAGAATTCTGCCAGAAAAATGCGTGACTTCCGTGATGGCAGCAGCAATACCATCGTTGTTTCGGAACTGCGAAAAGTGGAAAATAGAATCGACTTTCGCGGTGTCTTACATTATCCCGAGGGTCCCTTTATCCACCATAACTTCACTCCGAATTCCAATGTTCCGGATCAATTGCGCACCGCTTTTTGTGACAGCAATGCCAAGCCGGCATGCACCGGAACATATACCGCACACAATAACCGTAATCTGCTTTATACCGCGCGAAGCCTGCACACAGGAGGCGTACACACTCTTCTGGGAGATGGCGCAGTTCGTTTTATCAGTGAAAATATCGATTTAACCACCTGGCAAAATCTAGGCATGCTGAATGACGGTAATGCCATCAGCGAATTTTGATTTCTCATGCAATACATTGCGTTTAATTTATCAATTGCTATAAGGGCGATGAAATGAATCATGTTCATCTCGCACTGGAAAAGATTCCAGTGAATCGATGCTTGCCGTTAATTCCGCTGCCTTTCAAACGGACTTGCTTAAAATTATTTTATTGCACAATCACGGTCTCACTTTTTACAGTCTCTTCATCCGGTTGTTCCCAATCTGCATCTGAGGGGCCGGAACGCGCGGCTGTGAGCGGGCATGTCAAATTCAAGGGTGCGCCTGTGGAAGTTGGTACGATCACTTTTGTACCAATCTCACCAAATGTGGGTCCTTCTACCGGTGCCAAAATTAGCGCAGGAACATATTCAATCCCCCAGGATACCGGACCGGTCATCGGTACGAACCGTGTTGAAATCACCGCTTATCAGAAAACCGGAAACAAAATTGAAGCGGGAACGCCTAACCCGCCGGGAACAATGGTTGATGAATTAAAGTCGATTATCCCCAAAGAATACAATCAAAAGAGCAAACTGACTGCTCAGATTGACAATGGAGAGAATAAAAACATCGACTTTGATCTTGGTGAATAGCAGGAATGGTTTTGTTAACCTTCCCGTACTTGATTATCATGGAACATTGTGCAAAAGCGAACAGTATCTCCGGTTTTAAGGAAATCAAATGAATGAGTCTCAGTTGGTCCGAGGTTTGGGCGAACAGATCGTTGAGCGTCTGAGAGAAGACATTTTCTCAGGAAGGATCGCCGAAGGGGAACGCTTACGTGAGATCGATCTGGCCGAACGGTTTGCCGTCAGTCGCGGCCCCATTCGTGAGGCAATCCAGCAGCTTGCCTGGGAGGGAATTGTTGAAACCGATCGTAACAAAGGCGCACTCGTCTCCTCCTCAGCCCCCAATGAAATCACCGAACTGATCATCCCCCTGCGGTGCACGATCGAAAAATACGCCGTCCGTCTTTTTTTTGATCATTTAACAGAAGACGACTTTCTTGTCTGGGAAACGATACTGGAGAAAATGAAACGCGCGTGTGAAGCAAAAGACTTCACGCTGATTTCAGAACACGATATCGCCTTTCATCGTGCTTTAGTCACTCGTTCTCAATCCCCTGACCTGCTGGCGATCTGGTCCTCCATTGTTTCTCGTGTAAGACGGCATTTTCGCGAATCACACCTCAAATATGCAAACCCGATTCAGATCTACGAAGAACACCTTCCGATACTCGACGCATTCAAAAACAAAAGCCTCCAAAAGGCATTGAAAACGCTCGAAGATCATATTGAATAAATCAGCTGAAATTCTGTTATGCAAACTCAAATGAATCATCTCAGGAAATTGATACTCCAGGCGCTGATCGTTTTCGGTATTCTTGCGAGCAGCTTCCAGTTTGTCCGGGCTGAAGTGAAATCGTCTGAACAAGCAGAACAGGAACATTTTTTCGAACAGCACGTGCGCCCGCTCCTGATCAAGCACTGCATTGAATGCCATGGTCCGAAAAAACAGTTTGCTGAATTGCGGCTGGATTCCCGCGCGCACATGCTCAAAGGAGGCGAGTCTGGCCCTGCGGTCAATGTCAATCACCCGGAAGCAAGCCTCTTAATCAGTGCGGTCCGCCGTGAGTCACTCGAAATGCCTCCCGAGCAACCGCTGAAAAAAGACGAAATCGAAATCCTCACAACATGGATCACCCAGGGAGCCGTCTGGCCTGACAAAGCAGTAATCGGCAAAGAGACAAAAACCGACTATGCGGAACACTGGGCGTTTCAACCCATCCGAAATCCCGACCGCCCCAAAGTCAAAGACATAACCTGGCCGCAAAACGAAATCGATGATTTCATTCTTTCACAACTGGAAGCGCAGCAGCTCAAACCCTCTCCCCCTGCCAAACCAGCCACACTCCTGCGGAGAATCACCTGGGATCTCACCGGACTGACTCCCTCTGCCGAACAGTCCTCAAATTTCACCAACAGTCAAAGTCCGCATTCAATCGAATCGGTGATTGAACAACAACTCGCCTCTCCCCATTATGGAGAGCGCTGGGGACGATACTGGCTCGATCTCGCGCGCTATGCAGACACGAAAGGCTACGTCTTTTTTGAGAAGCCGACGTTTCACAACGCGTTCACCTACCGAGATTATGTCATCCAGAGTTTCAATCAGGACAAACCCTTTGACCAGTTTATTCTGGAACAACTGGCCGCCGATGTACTCAAAGACCAGATACCGCATCAGTCTCAAGCAGCGTTAGGCTTCATCACTCTGGGACCACGATTCAAAAATGATACGCATGATATCATCTCTGACCGCATTGACGTTGTTACCCGCGGTTTGTTGGGTTTGACCGTTGGTTGCGCCCGCTGTCACGATCATAAGTATGATCCTGTTTCCATTGAAGATTATTACTCTCTGTATGGCGTCTTTCGAAATTCGCTGGAACCGATTCATCTCCCCTTTCGAAATTTGGAAAACCTCCCAGCGCCGCTCAAGGCACAGGCACAAAACATCAAACAGGCCGCGGCGAATCTGGAACAACTTTATCAACAGCAGTATGAAAGTGTATTACAGGGGACTTACGAGCGTTTAGCAGAATATCTGAGCGCTGCCCAATCGCACCGGAGTGGCCCGGACACCGTGAAATTTGATGTCATCGTGGATGGCGACGATCTCAATCCGGAAGTCTTATTGAAGTGGCAGGAATTTCTGGATCTCACTGAAAAAAATAACTCCCCGGTATTCAGTCTCTGGCATCAACTGGCCAAAATCCCCGACGCGCAATTTGCCAGCCAGGCACCTCTCCAAATTCAACAGGCCCTGCGAAATCGGAATAGTGATCGCGTGATTTCTCTCATCGCCTCTCAACTGCTAAAGAACAAGCTCGAACGTTTCCCAGATGTCATCCGGGGCTACGAAACACTGTTCAAGCAAATCGATCAGGAATGGAACAACCGGATCGTCGAAGCTACTAAACCAGGTCACTCCGCAAATCAGAAACCGTTTGCCCCGGAAAAACAGACTTATCTGCAAGCCTTTTATAGCCCCGACTCACCATTAGTCACACCACGACATGGTTTCACGATCCTGAAACTGTTTCCGGATCGCAAATTACAGAAAAAAGTTCAGGAGCTGAATGCTGCTCTAGACAAAGCCCGGGCAGGTGCTCCCGTCGAACTGGCACAGATGTTGTCCTTACAGGATGCGGAACAAATTATCGAACCACGAGTTTTCCGACGCGGAAACCCGGGAATGCCAGCACAGTCGATTCCCAGACGCTATCTGAGTTTTTTCGACCAGATTTCGAATCAACCCTTCACACAAGGCAGCGGTAGACTGGAACTGGCGCAAGCCATCGCTTCGCCCCAAAACCCACTGACTGCCCGCGTCATCGTGAATCGGGTCTGGCAGCATCACTTTGGCCAGGGAATCGTTTCGACCCCCAGCGACTTTGGTATTCAAGGCGCGCGGCCTTCTCACCCCGAACTTCTGGACCACCTGGCAAGCTGGTTCATGCAGCATGGCTGGTCGATCAAAAAACTCCATCGCTATATCATGTCGTCTGCGACCTATCAGCAGCAAAGTATTTCACATGTGACAGGAGAGAAAATCGATCCTGCGAACAAACTGCTCTGGAGAATGAATCGCCGCCGTCAGGACTTCGAAACCATGCGGGATACGCTACTCCAGGTCAGTCATCAGTTGGATTTAAAAATCGGCGGCAAATCGGTCAATGGAATCACCGCGGATTCCAACAAACGTAGAACCTTATATACATCCATCAATCGGCAAAACGTGCCCGGCCTGTTACGTACCTTCGATTTCCCTTCTCCCGATGTCAGCAGCGGCAGCCGCAATTCAACCTCGGTTCCGGGGCAGTCACTGTTCCTGATGAATCATCCGCTCGTCCTCAAAGCGGCCCAGATCCTGGGAGAAGAAGCGGAACAGGCTGCCAATCCGACAGCAGGAATTGAACAACTCTATCAGAAGATCTTACAACGCGAACCAACACAGGAAGAATTGAACGACATGCGGGCGTTTCTGGAAACCGATCAGGTTCCCCCAAAGCAAGCCCCCTTAGCGTCTCAATGGGAATATGGTTATGGCGCATATGATTTGAAAACGAACACATTATCCCATTTCAAAACAATTCCCTATTGGAACGGCAAACAATATCAAGGCAGTGATCGCCTGCCCGACCCGAAAATTGGCTGGGTCTTTTTAGATAAAACTGGTGGCCATCCGGGGAATGACATGAATCATGTCGCCGTCATTCGCTGGCGTGCCCCCGAAACGATGACTGTTTCCATCAAAGGCAGTTTCAAACACGAACTGCCGCAGGGAAATGGGGTACGGGGACGAGTCATGATTGCCGATCAACAGGCTCTGGGGCCCTGGACCATTCATCAAAAGTCAGTAGAGACGAATCTCGATCAAGTCAAACTAAAGAAAGATCAAACCATCGATTTCATTGTCGATATCGCAGACAATCTGGGGTTCGACTCATTTATCTGGTCACCCGAAATCAGAGTACAACCGGTTCAAACAGCAGCCACTTCCAAAACACAGAACGATCAACCGCCCGTGCGGCACTGGAACTATTCCCAGGATTTCAGAGAACCAGACAAGATCCGGATTACCCCCTGGCAAAGCCTGGCGCAGATTTTATTGCTCTCCAATGAATTTCAGTTTATCGATTAAGTCAGCAGGAAAACCATGCAACCTTTGACACAAAATCTCCCCCCCTGTACCCGGCGCGAAATGCTGACGCGATCCGGCATGGGAATGGGCATGCTCGCCTTAGCCGGTCTGACTGCGAAAGAAAATGCGCAGGCAGCCGGAAGCAGTACTCCCATCACCCGACACCATCCGGCTCAAGCCAAACAGGTCGTGCACCTGTTCATGAACGGCGGCCCCTCACACGTCGACACCTTTGATCCCAAACCGTTACTCAAAAAGTTTCATGGGAAGCCGCTCCCGAATCCGAATTTGCCCACAGAACGAAAAACCGCCGGCGCTCTGGGTTCTCCCTTTCAGTTTCATAAATATGGCGAATCCGGCATTGAAGTCAGCGAGCTGTTTCAAAAAACAGCCGCCCACATCGATGACATGTGTATCATCCGCTCGATGCATTCTGACATTCCCAATCATGAACCATCATTACTATTGATGAACTGCGGCGACAACGCCTTGCCCCGTCCCAGCTTCGGTTCCTGGGTGAATTATGGCCTGGGTAGCCTCAATGAAAATCTGCCCGGTTTCGTCGTCCTCTGCCCGAATGGTTTTCCCGTCGTCGGTCCCAAAAACTGGCGTTCCGCTTTTCTGCCCGGCTCCTTTCAGGGAACCCACCTGGACACAAAAGAAACCGACGTCTCACGGTTAATCGAAAACATCAACAACCCGCAATCGCCCGAGCGTCAACGAAGACAGTTGGATCTGTTACAAAAGATCAATCAGCGTCATTTAGCACAACGGGGACACGATTCCCTGCTCGAAGCGCGAATCCAGTCTTTTGAACTCGCCTACCGCATGCAGTTTGAAGCCTCGAATGTGCTTGATCTTTCCAAAGAACCAAAGCACATCCACGAAATGTACGGTGATGGGCTGCAAGGCCGCCAGCTCTTAATGACCCGCCGACTACTCGAACAGGGCGTCCGCTTTATTCAGGTCTGGCACAGTGGCGGACAGGAATGGGACAACCATAGCGGCATCGAAAAGAGTCTGAAGCGCCTGTGCGGACAATGGGATCAACCGATCGCCGCCTTTCTGACAGACCTGAAACAACGCGGTATGTTGGACTCAACATTGACTCTCTGGGGTGGCGAATTCGGCAGGACCCCCGTTGCGGAACTTCCTTCCATGGATGGACGCGATCACAACCATTATGGCTTCAGCATGTGGATGGCCGGCGGTGGTGTCAAAGGGGGCTACGTCCACGGCGCTACCGATGAAACCGGTTTCGCCGCTTCTGAAAACAAAGTCCACGTGCATGATCTCCATGCCACCATGCTGCATCTACTGGGCATCGACCATGAACGACTCACTTATCGCTATGCAGGTCGAGATTTTCGTTTAACCGATGTGCACGGACACGTTGTGAAAGAAATCATTGCTTAGTCAATTCATCATCAGAAAACACTTTTCATTCAAGGCACTCAACGTTTATGAAAATCGAGCAAATCACTTGTCAAATTTTGAGATCCGGTTCCGTCACGAATAAAACAGCCAGCTGCCAGGATTCCGTTCTGGTCCGCATTAAAACCGACAATGGACTGGAAGGCATCGGCGAAGCAGATTCCTCTCCCGAAGTCGTCAAAGCAATCATCGACGCCCCTTACAGTCACAATGTCGCCTGTGGCTTACGCGAACTGCTCATCGGCGAAAATCCGCTGGAAACAGAACGACTCTGGCAGAAAATGTATCGGCACACCATGTACTTTGGCAGAACTGGCGTCACCATCACTGCGATGGCGGCCATTGACATGGCGCTCTGGGATTTGAAAGGCAAACACTTCGGCGAGCCGATTCACCGTCTGCTGGGAGGCCAGCACCACAACGAATTCCAAGCGTATGCCTCGATTCTGTTCGGCAAAGATGGCCAGGAAACCTGCGATATCGCCCAGCGCTGGATTGAAAACGGATACACAGCGGTCAAATTCGGTTGGGAACCGATGGGCCAGTCAGAACAACTCGACCTGGAACTTGTCGCCGGTGCCCGCGAAGGAATGGGAGATGGTATATTACTGATTGACGCAGGCTGCGTCTGGGATGCCCGAACCGCATTACAGCGTGCCCACGCGTTTTCTGATTACAACATCGGCTGGCTCGAAGAGCCGCTCTTCCCCCACGATGTCGCCGGCTATGCCTGGCTCAAAGATCGCTCTCCCGTGCCGATCGCCGCCGGTGAAGAAGAGTGCGGCCGCGAATCGTTCCGCCCCTACTTTGATCAGAGAGCCCTCGACGTTTATCAAATCGACCTGGCCCGCAATGGTTTCACCGAAGCCTCTTACTTGAAGCAACGCGTCGCGGAAATCGGCGCCCGTCCCTGTAATCACTGCTACACCAGCCCGATCACCGTCGCCGCCAGTCTGCACTGGCTAGCCACCTGCAAAGACGCCTTCATCTTTGAAGACTGTGTCGAAGACGAACCGCTCCGGCACGAATTGACCTACGAAAAAGTCCAGGCGGAAAATGGCGTGATCCAAGTTCCCAATCGCCCCGGACTCGGAATCACGCTGAATGAAGAATTCATCGCGGCCCACGTTGTTTCAGAATCCAAATAAAGTCAACATCCGATTTCCCCCTTTTGAAATAGAATCAGCACGATGTCACAAACTCCCATTCGCACGAAGATCGATTTCGAGAAACCCGGAATTCAGTGGGGCACGCTGAATATTCCGTTTTCCTATAATCTGAGTGGCTGGTCGCAACTCCAGATTCCCATTTCCACCATCGCAAACGGCGAAGGCCCCACCGTGCTGCTGATGGCGGGCAATCACGGCGATGAATATCCCGGTCAAATCGCCATCATGAAACTCATGAAATCGCTCAACCTGGATGAGATTTCAGGACGCATTATTTTCATCCCCGCCATTAACATTCCTGCCGCCAAAGCAGCCACCCGTCTTTCTCCTCTGGATGGTAAGAACCTGAATCGTTGTTTCCCCGGAAACGCCGACGGCACCGTCACCGACATTATGGCGCATTACCTGACGCACGAAATTTTTCCACGCGTCGATGTCGTCATCGACCTGCATACCGGCGGTCGCGGCGTCTATTTTTATCCGTGCGCCCATATGCATCTGGTAGACGATCTCGAACAACGCCGCCGGATGGCGCAGGCCACTCAGGCTTATAATACCGATTTCTCATTCCTGTACGCCGACATCGCCGGCAAAGGTCTCCTGCCGGTCGAAGCAGAAAATATGGGAAAAACTGTCGTCACCACGGAAATGGGAGGCGGCGAAGTTACAAACGCTGCCGTCCATCGTCTCTCACAGGAGGGACTGCACAACGTATTGGTTCATCTGAAGGTACTGCAAGGAGAAGAACAGAGCCGTTCGGATTTAGGGCTGCCTCCCACTCGCTGGATCCAGGCACTCGATGCAGAAGATTACATTTTCGCGCCGGAGTCCGGGCTCTTCGAAAGTTTTGTGGATGTGGGAGCCGACGTTGCTTCGGGACAACCATTGGGAGCTCTCTACTTCCTCGAACGTCCCGATCGCGAACCCACGATCATTCAGGCTAACTCCGCCGGCATCGCGATTGCTCATCGCGGCCCCACGTTGACCAGCCAGGGAGATATTCTGTTCTGCCTGGCCCATGACGTGGAATCAGATATTCTGAAAACGTTTGCATAACCATGATAGGGATCTCTTATGAGTTGGCTAGACTGGTTAATCGTTTTCGTCCTGAATGGATCTGTCATCGCGTTCGGATTTTATCTGGCCCGCAGCACCAAATCCAGTAGTGACTGGTTTCTGGGGGGCCGCTCTCTTCCCTGGTGGGGTCTGGGACTTTCGATTTTTGCCACCAGTGTCGACAATGCCGACGCGGTCTCGTTAACCGGCTACGCGTATAACCACGGCATGCATATCATCACAGCCTTTACCCTGGCCAGTGTCTGCGGGGCCATCTTGGCTTCATTCATCGTCGTACCTGTCTTATATCGAGGTGGCTTTTATACCAACGCCGAATACCTGGAAACCCGCTTCGGAAAATCGATTCGAACGATCAGCGCACTGATTCAAATTCAATACCGGACCAGTATGCTGGGGCTGATGATCTGGTCCATCTATCTGATGCTGCAAGGAATCCTCGAATTTACACCAGTCCAATGCTGGGCTTTGATCGTCTTACTCGTCATCTTCACAGCCGCCTACACAACCTGGGGCGGCTTGACCTCGGTGGTCTGGACCGACGCCTTACAGAGCCTGATCATGATCGCCGGCGGCATTGCCATTTTCTGTGCCGTCTGGTCTGCCAGCGGAGGCTGGTCGGAAACCGTTCAAAAATTATCGGAGTCGACCGATGAACAGGGACAGCCGCTGATTAACTGGTTACACATCGGTCAGTTCCAGGATGCGAACTCCACGTCTCCCTATCTGATTGTCATCGGCTGGACCATCGTGGGTCTGGGTTATTACACCGTGAATCACACGCAAACCATGAGACTGATGGGCGCACGGTCTCTCTGGGATATGAAAATGGCAACGCTGTTCGGCTGCCTGCTGATTATGCCCATCATGATCGGAACCACGTTGATGGGCGTCATGGGCCGTGTGATCGTTCCCGAATTTACCGATCATTCCGCCGCCGACCAGTTGTTTCCCTATTACGCAAATCAGTTTCTGGCCCCCGGTTTTAAAGGACTGGTCGTTGCCGGAATTTTATCCGCCGCCATCAGTACCTTCGATTCCATCGGCTCCGCATTGTCGGCTCTGTTTACTCGCGATATTTACGCACGCTGGATATGTACCGATCAGACCGAAAAACATTACCTGAAAGTCACGCGCTGGGCCACCATCGGCATCCTGCTGATGGGCTTTCTCTATATCCCGTTCATCGTCCGCTATGACAACATGATCCAGGCATTTCGCACCCTGATTCCCATTTTCGTCACCCCCCTGTTTACGATTTATCTGTTAGGCGTCCTGACCAGAGTCCCGCGTGAAAGCGGCCTCGTCGGACTGATCGCCGGCTCCCTGTTCGGCCTGCTGGGGTTCATCGACCGCGAACTCTTCGATCTTGAATGGCTCAGCCCCATGCTGACCGAAAAATGGTATGCCTTCCCCTGCTCCATGATCGTCACAGCCACCGCCATGTTTGCAGCAGCAATAAAATGGGGCTGGCTGAAAAAAGAAGCTCTACCGGAAAAGAAACAGCCTGAAGTTTCGCCAAAGCACGACTGGCTCTCCGAAAGTCGACAGGAACTGCTTGAGATCAAGCTCTCTCCCTTTTCAAAACCAGTCCCACAATATCTAAATCCGAACTGGTACGCCATTTTATTAATCGCACTTTCATTCTGGATTATCTTTGGCTTCTTCTGGTAACAGACTTTCAAACCCGCATAGAATAAAATAGATATGATGAAACGAAATCAAATCTTTACTATCGTCTGTACGTTGATGATCCTCATCGAATACGGAGGCTTCGCCGCCGAACCATCGCTGGAAAAGACAGCCCCCCAAGATATCGAATTCATCGCAAACTGCGATCAGACAAAGCAGCGTTATGTCATGCTTCTGCCTGAAGCGTTTTCGGATCAGAAACCACACTCACTTTTAATCGCCCTGCACGGTCATGGCTCGGATCGCTGGCAATTCATTAAAAATCAGCGTGGTGAATGCAAGGCAGCCCGCGATATCGCTCAGAAATATCAGATGATTTATGTCTCGCCCGATTATCGCGCACGGACCTCGTGGATGGGTCCCCAGGCTGAAGCCGATCTGGTTCAAATCATCCACGATCTGAAATCGAAATATCAAATTACCAACATATTTTTGTGCGGCGGATCGATGGGCGGATCGTCCAGCCTGACCTTTGCGACGATTCACCCGGAACTCATCAATGGCGTCGCCGCCATGAATCCCACGGCCAATCATCTGGAATACGATCAGTTCCAACCAGCCATCCAGGCCTCCTTCGGCGGGACGAAGCAGGAAATTCCTCATGAATATAAAAAACGGAGTGCCGAGTATTGGCCTGAGAAATTGACCATGCCTGTCAGCATTGCGGTCGGCGGGCAGGACCGACTGGTTCCCCCTGACAGCGCCCGCCGTTTAAGTAAAGTGCTCAAACAGATCAACGGAACCGTGCTGCTGATCGACCGCCCCCGGCAAGGTCATGCGACGTCTTATGAGGATAGTATTTCTATCTTGGAATTTGTGATCCAGCGCGCATCGCCGAAGAAGAAATAACAAGCAAAAGGCTATTGTCCGATTTGCGTTTCGCTGCGCAGTAAATTGCCGCGATTCAACAACTCTTCCGTCGGCACCACCACTTTGGGTTGTAACTGGTAGGTAAACTCATGCCGATTCGTCACCTCGAACGGCAATAGATTATCAGAGACAAGGTCCAGCGGCATCACTTGATACCAGGGCGTCTTCACCTTTTGCATTACCGTCTGCGTTTCATAACCATCTTTGGTGAGTGTGATTTCACGAGTGCCATAGTAAGTGAAGTCGACAGAGGCTGGCGTATATCCGATCTCTTCTCCATCAACCTTGACCAGAGCGCCCGACGGAATCGAACGTATGGTCATTCTCCGATGCACACAGCCAAATTGAGTGCTGGATACCAACAGCAATAGCGCAACCAGCAGCCAACGTCTCTTAGAAACGGAGACACGCTCTGGGGCGGACAGGGCTAAATCGGAATTGTCAGGGGAAACAGAATCGGACATGGATGATTTGACAGGGACTGACGACGACAAAAAATGAACGTTCAGGCGCGAAAGCCTGATTCTAGAGCGGGGATTCTACTGAGCTTCCCTATTTATGCCAAGAGAAGTTTCATTTCGCGAGCCTCTGAAATTAAACCGTAATTCATTTCTATATAATAACTTACGCACATACACCCAAACAGGATAAATAAACAGGAACCTGCGAACCTGATCCCCCTGAAATGTTTCCTACTATCACCCAGCCCCTGAAAAAAGCAGTTTTACTGATTTTCGCAGATTATTTTGAAGACATAAGCGGGTAAGTGACTCGGTTATCTTGAATTTCTGCCGCGGGCGTGCGATAAAGTGCTCATCAATAGTAAGTTACCCATTTCTGAACCAGCAAATTCAGAGCGGTAACAAAATCGGGACGTGGCGCAGCCTGGTAGCGCGCTACACTGGGGGTGTAGAGGTCGCAGGTTCAAATCCTGTCGTCCCGACTGTTACAAGCCGTTTGAAAAATAACTTTTGAACGCTTGAAGAAACTAAAGGTGCGAGGGCTGATTGAAATTCTGATCAGCTCTCGTCGCCTCTTTTTCATTGACGCCATTTTTACGCTAGCGTATAACGGAGGAATGATCATGTCAACTATTCAGGATTTTTCGGACCTGAAAACAGTCAAGGAAGCCGCAGAGGAATTTGGAATTACCACTGCGAGAGTTCGTCAGATTTGCATCGATAATAATATCGGTAGCAAACGAGGACGGGACAGATTTCTTACGCCTGACGATATGGACAAGCTTCAAGAAATTCGCACGCAGCCAAAGAAGCCTCAGAATACGTTCACAGTAAGTGAGGCGGCAGAGAGGCTTGGTGTGAGTGATAGTCGTATTCGCCAGCTCTGTCTTGAGAATGGGATCGGAGAAATCAAAGGGCGAGATCGCTTTATCTCTGATAAAGGGATGGAAAAGCTGAAATCCATTCCACGAAAGATTGGCAGACCGAAAAAAGAAATTTGAAATAATTTCCACTTTTATGCTAACTTTCCATTTACCTTAGCGTATATTTTGCGTTAATGTTCTACGCAGTCAATGTGGCTGCGTGTGATTAACGATTGAAACCTCACGCAGTCTTCGCGCCGTGTGAGGTTTTTTTACGTACATGGGGAAGTGAATCATGGAGCAAGTTCTTCTTAGCGATATCACAAACTGCGAGTATGAATCCCTGAAACGTTTTCGTGGGCAAGTCCTGCACGACGTTACTGAGCCAGATGCCAGCAGGCCAGGTGATAACCCTGCCATTATCGAATTTAAGGACCCAGAGATAATTCTCACTCGCGAAGAGCAGCAGGCTTTTCTCAAATCTGTTATTCAGCATCGCGTCAAGGGTGACAATTATCATTCGTATGATGCTGCCGCTGACATGGTTCTGGATCGGATCGTGGATGTGTTCTGTCAACACTGCGGGGTTCAGGACTCAGGTGAAGACGATGGAGAGTCGACGTCTCAAAAGTATGCTAGCATCGGTCGTGAGGCAGGTTTCACTTCAGATAAACCAGAAGGGGGCGACAATGCCTAGGCTTCTGAAGTACATGACAGAGCCAGAGCTGAATGAGCATCTGAATTATCAGCTCCGATTCATCGAGCAGTGCCAGACGAAAGACACGATCGGTTCAATGCTGATCATCTTTCAGGACGATGGCATCACTCAGTATGGTGCGACTGTCGATCCTGAAACAGCACCGCAAGCGTTGCGGGAACTGGCTGATCGACTCGAAAAACGCCAGACGGTAAAGAGGTGATTGGATGGCCCAACTGGATCTCACAAAAGAAGAGGCACTGTCAATGAATATCCTCACCTGGGACGATGCCTCAATCGGTCGAGCAGTCAAGAAACTCGGCTTGGATTTCTATCAAGAAACCAACGGCAGGTCGGCGCTGATGTATTCAACGTGCGCAATCATGCTGATAGCTGAGGCCGTGAAACAAGGAGCATTCGCATCTGTTATCGACGTTGACCATTCTAATCGGCCAGTGAATCCCGGTAAGTGGCGAATCACGCTGGAAAGGATTGGTGACTGATGCCTGAAGTCGAGCAGAAAGAACTGCACGAAGTCATCTTCCAAACGCCATGGGGCGATCAGGTTCCCGCGTATGTCGTCGGTTATGACAAGCTTGAAAGACGTTGGAATATTTTAGTCCCCTCTTTCGATGGCGCTCAATTCGCAGTGGATGCCGACAAAATTCTGTCAGTGAAAGGCGGTGAGTGATGATGCAGGACGAAGTCAGAAAAGCAGTTCGCGATCTGAGAAAGCGGTTTGGGTTCAAGCAATATGAATTTGCTGCTGCCCTTGGAGTCTCGAACGTGCATCTCTGCAATGTCGAAAGGGGCTATACCAAACCATCGCTCGACCTGCTTGCAAAGATGCGGGAAGAGTTCAACGGAATCGATGTCTACGTTTACGCGTGGTGCCAGTCCGGTGATGTTGCAAAGCTGCCGAGCGGTGTTCAGAAAGCCGCAAAGCTTCTCACCGAAGGCTGGCAGAAACGCATTGATCAAATCTTGGAGGATGTAGCATGAGATTCAGTAGCGACCGTAGCAGCCTCACAATCATGTATAAGGACTTTCAAGAGCGGGATGTGCTGTTCAAGTACCTCAAGAGTCAGATGAACGGTACGGAACACTGGTCTGAGAACATCCGGCTTAAAAGAGTCACGTTGTCCTACCCTCACAACTATTCGGTGCGCTCGATTCAGGACGGCATCGAGATCATGAAACTCCGAGAACGAGTCGATCAGCTGGAGTTCATCGTCTGCGATATCTGGACCACGTTTTATGGTGAAGGGCTGGAAGTGGCCAACTATCACTTGAACGGCGATCTGGAACCGATGGATGAGTTCTTTCATTCGAGTGACTGGTCGATTGATGGTTTACGAATTGAGTCAGAAGAGACAGCTGTTGCCTGTGCCGAGCAGGTAGCGGGTTGCTTAACCCGTGACGGTGACGGATAAGTTGCTCGGCGATATCTGAAGTCGGGGAGGAAATCTGCAGCCTCCAATCTCAACTGGTTTTAACAGGAGGAGCGGGTGAAAGCCCCGTGATTTTTAAGAAGTGAATTAAATGCAAAACACACTCGTCGCAATCCTGTTAGTCGCTTTGATCTGTCTCGGTTTTTACTGCGCCAGATTGAAGGGGGAATTAGACGAGCTAAGACTGGATTTGTATCTCAACGGCTACATGGAAATCAAGTCAGATGAAAACGGAGTTATTATCAGTACCCGACTGAGATCTCCACATGAGTTCAAAAGCCGGACGAATCCAGTCCCGGGAGACTATCGTAAGAGTTTTGATTTTTACACAAACGGAGAAAACGATGATCACAAAAATGGTGGAAGAAAAACAGGAACGACAGAAGCTGACCGATCGTCAAAAGGCGGTTTACGAATTCGTCCGAAAAGAGATCTCGGAAAACCGGTTAGCCCCGACAGTCCGTAATATCGGAGATGCTTTGGGCATCAAATCACCGAACGGTGTGATGTGTCATCTCAAGGCATTGGAGCGCAAAGGCTGGATTACCCGAGGCGAGAACGCAGCCCGGTCAATCAAGCTGGTGCCGGAGAAGCGAACAGAGATCGTGCAGCTCACGCCTGGTCAATCGCTGAATGTGGGCGGCGTGATGGTCGGTGTTGTCGGAGTTGGTGAGGGGGAAGTCAATCTGGAAGTGGTCTTCCAGGACAATCAGGATTTCTCGATCGATGGGTGACTTCAATTTCATTGCCGCTGTGACAGGCGGCATCTTTTTTGTTTTATGGAAATACGGATTACTTTGCGAAAGGAATCGCCATGCTGGTATTAACTCGACGGACCAACGAATCAGTGACCATCACCGACAGGGAGACAGGTAAGCAACTTACTCTCAAAATGCTTGAATGTAAGAATGGTAGGAGTCGCATCGGATTTGACGGCCCACGAGACTTCCAGATCTCACGTGATCAAGTCGAAAACACAGAATCATTGGCAGAAATGCCGACAGGAGGTTAGACTATGGCTGTTTCTTCAACCGCCAAAAAAAGAGCGAAATCAAAAATGGGACGTGCCCGAAAAGAAATTGATGATTCCACCTACCAGGGGCGCTGTGCTATTCGCCTGCGTGAACTGGCAGACCGTAAAGGAATCACAGCTGACGAACTACAGCAGCGGTTGAATCAGGCAGGGCACAATGTATCACGCAACGCCGTCTATTCTTACTTGAGCGGCGATCGTGCAATCCCCCTTGACCTGGTACCAACGCTCGCTTCTATCTTCGGAATCTCTGTCCGAACCTTCTTTCCTGAGAAATAGTTAATTTCACATTTTGTGGATTATTTTACAGAATAGCGATTTACTTTTATTTCACGATTTGTAAAATATAACACAACAAACGAGGGCTGGCACCTAACGCCAATCAGACTGCCAGCCCTCTAACTCAAAAACACCTTTTAGAAAAAGGAGCTTTCAGTGATCAGTTTACCTGTAGAGCAATCGACCAGCAACTCACAAACCCTGTCTGACCAATTCAAGACAATCATTGATGGTTATAAGGATTATACGGTTGGCGTTCACAAACGGGCAGTCGCCCACTGCGAAGGTCGCCTTGCTAAATGCGATCCTGCTATTAAAGGGGTTGTGAATAGCGAGCTGAAAGACGCCAAACGTCAGCTATCAGTTGCACAGACCTTCGAGGTTCTGAAAGGTCTGAAACCAAATATCGTTCTTGCTTGCGAACTAAAACAGGACGTTGACTTCGTATCCCGCGAATTGGAGACAGCCCTTGTTGAATCTTCGATTGCTTCCCCTGTTGATGCTCCCTGCGGTTCCGTCAACTTCGATAAACCGGAAGTCACTCTGCCGGATGAAATTTCAATCGAAGTGATGGGCGATGCTCTTCCTGTTTCAGTCGATCTGATCGGGGCAACCCTCACACTGAATCGAATTGAAGACGGCAACGCCATCTACACCGTATCTATCGCTTAACCCGCACGGATTGCGGACTCAGTGCGCCCACGGATGGGTGCCTTTCTTGGAGAGTTACAATGAACCACACAGCAACCTATTCCCCTGAAGACAACAAACTCAGAATCTATCCAGGGGACCGACTTGATGACGAACTCGGCGAAGAGTATGCCGAATTCAAAAAGGCTGGTTACAGATGGGCGGCGAAGCAGGAATGTTTTGTTTGCCCGAGATGGACACCGAAGGCCGAAGACTGGGCGCTTCGCCTCGCTGGTGAAATCGAAGACGAAGACTATTCGCCACTTGAACGTTCTGCCGACCGGGCTGAGCGATTCGGGTGTTATCGCGACAAGCGACGAACTGAGGCTCACGACCACGCTGACACGTTCGAAGCCGGTCCCTCTGCCTTCGGTCATCAGAATCAGCAGCGGGCCGAACGACAGGCAGCACGTCTTGATAAACAGCGCGTGAAGGCAGTCTCCCAGTGGTCGAAGGCTGAATACTGGCAACGGCGTACTGCCGGCGTGATTTCACACGCTCTTTATAAAGCACGTCCTGAAGTTCGTCGGGGCCGGATTAAGAAGTTGGAGGCTGATCAACGGAAGCATCTCAAGGTTATCGAACTGCTTTCCAAGTGTCGTGAAAACTGGCAGAAAGTAGCCGGATGTGATGACCCTGAGAAAGCGTTGAAGTGGGCGATTGCTCTGGCTGGTAACGCCTCTGGCTGGCAAGAATTCGCACACCCTGAGACAGGGCGCAAGGCAACACTCTATTCATTATTGCAACCATACGAAGGCATTGATGATCGTCCCATCACAGGCCACGAAGCTGCTGCACTTTATCTTTCACTACCAGACGTTAATGAACCAGGCAGCAGCTGGTCGCGTTGGACTGCTCACTACGAACTGCGTATGAGTTATGAGAACGCGATGCTGGCCAATGAAGGCGGTCAGGCTGGTGAAGTCGAAATGGAACCGGGCGGCTGGATCTTCCCGGATAAGCGTCAAGGGAGACGGCTTCGCTATACAGAGGGCAATGGAGATTGGTATCAGATCGTGAAAGTCAATCGAAGCCCCGTCACAAAGAGAGTCACCAGCGTCGTGGTGTCGGCACGGTCAGACAACAATTATGACAACGATGGCAAGCCATTCGGTGAAGACAATCCGCGACCTGTTGCTGAGCAGCGAATCGATGTAACGCGGCTTGGTAAAGATTCCTATCGGGCTCCCACTGATCAAGAGCGTGAGGTGTTCAAACAGCAGCAGGCAGAGCGGAAGGCTAAAGCGAAAGCCAGCAAGCCAAAATCAGTCAAGCTGCTCAATCCGACTGATGAAGATGCTGAGCGCCTGCAGGGCATCTTGAACGACAAAGCCCGGAAGAAGTACGACAAAGCGCATCCGGAAGGGTCATATCAGGCTGGTAAATTTGAACCGGCTGAAGTCTGTCGGATGACCCAGGCTAAATACAGTGCAAGATCGCGGGGTGATTACTCGACAGCCGAGACCAGAACATTCCACAACTTCGGCGGCATCATCGCTCGCAAGTCGAGCAACATGTGGTCACAGCACGGTCAGGAATATGACGCTGCTCTCGGGCCTGCAGTCTGCAAGTTGCGCACAGCCGATTCTGGTGGTTATGCTGCATACACACCGCAACGAATCGTGATCCTAACTGACAAACCGCAGAAGCCGTTGCCGCTCGACTGGGACAACCTGGGCTGTGAGAAACCGCAGAACAGCGAAGCGCTGTCTGAGGTGACCGCATGAGCCACTCACGCCAAACCGGAAATCTTCGACTGAAGAGACTGCAGGAGCACACTGAGTTCAAAGGAGAGCAGCTTGCCTCTGAGTGCAGCCGCTTCCATCGGCTGGCCCAGGAAGACCAGGCACCGCGTGCCATCTCTTCTTTCAACCTGTTCCAGACACCGGAAGAGATCGCCGACATCATGGTGCAGGAGTTGGGTATGCGTCGTAGAGTTCTGGAGCCGTCTGCAGGGCTGGGAAGGCTTTACGTTCCCTATCGCGAAGCCAATCCAGAAACAGAAATCACGCTTGTTGAAATCTCTCCGGGCTGCTGCCGTGAACTGTATCTGCTCACAGAGAACGACAACAGTATCACCATCTTGCAGAGAGACTTTCTCGGCACTGTCGGAATGGTCTGTTACTTCGACGGCATTCTGATGAACCCGCCTTTCAAGCATGGTGCAGACATCAGGCACATTGAGTATGCACTGACAATGCTGGCTCCCGGTGGTCGTCTGGTCTCACTCTGTTACTGGGGCGTGAAACAAAAGAAACGTTTTGCCAATTGCGATGTTCGTTTCCTGCCCCCTGGCTCCTTCAAGAGTGAGGGAACGAACGCTGACGTCGCGATGGTTGTGATTGATAACTGAAATCAGAAAGAAATTCGAATGAGAGGCAAAACCGTAGTTGTGAAGTGTGAGCGATGCAAACACGAGTTTGTTGCTCGTGTTGCTGACCGCAATCGCGGATGGGCTCGGTTTTGTTCGAAGCGATGTAAGGCGATCAAGCAGACCTACAGAAGCAACTCATTCGTACCTAGGGAACAGAAAGGAGACGAGTCGTGAGCAAGATGACCATTCGAAAGAAACGGATTCATGGAAATACAGAATACGAACTTATTGTAAATAGCACCGTTGTAGACGGCCTCCCGTGGGATGAAATGCTTGGCAGGGTCGCTAGATGTTTTATCCGGGATTGGTTTGTCGGGTTGTCTGAAGACCGCTGTGTAAAGCGATCAGGCAGGGTTCTCGAATACGAACTGCACATCGAAGAGGTTGATGGGCACTACCTGATTACAAGAGGCGACTGTTTCATAAGTCACCTGACCTTCGATGAAATGCTTGGCTTCATTGCCAAGTACACGTTGATTGGAACCCAGATGTTTAGCGGGCTGCGGACCTACGAGGAGTGGTCAAAGCTTCCATACCGCGACCGTGAAATTGCAGGGCTGTTACCTGCACCTTCCTGTGTCGGAAAACTGTGTTGACCGAAAACTCATATGCCCAGTGTGCGACTGGGATAAGGACGGGCTCGAATAACCCAAGCAGGCTAAACCACTAAAAACATACCTCAAGCAAAAGGAGAAAGTAATGCCACTAAATTGCGTAACTATCACAGGTGCGGATGACAGAACCAACGTCCAAGACCTGATCGAACTGTCGAAAGAATTCCCGTTTGTTGAATGGGGGATTTTGATCGGAACAAGTACCGGCCAGCGGTTCCCGTCGTACAACTGGATTCATGAACTAGCAGAAGCGAAGGTTGAATCTGGTCTCAATATCAATTTAAGCCTTCACCTTTGTGGTGGACATTTAAGAGAAGTGACCAGCGGACGTTCATATCTGCATGACCATCTTGGTAATTCGATGTTTGTGTTTCAGCGTGTTCAGCTGAACTTTCACGGCGAAAAGCAGGGGCCAGACTGTTCTGAAAAAATCCTGAACGCGTTTTGTAAAATTGAACGCAACTGTTTTGGATGGGACCCGACAATCATCTTCCAGCTGGATGGAGTGAATTACTGGTTATATGAAGCTGCGGAACGTCGTTTTGCCGTCTGCGGGTTGTTTGATCGCTCACATGGCGCTGGTGTAGTGCCCAATGAATGGCCTAAGGCCAGAACTGATATCCAAACAGGGTGGGCTGGCGGCCTGGGGCCTGACAATCTCGCTGAAGAACTTCCGAAGATCGACAGCCAAGCGTTGTCAGCCATGAACTACTGGATCGACATGGAAACTCAGGTCCGGACGGATGAAGTCTTGGACCTCGAAAAAGTTAGTCAGTGTCTGAAGATCGCTGGCGAGTTCATGGCATTTACAAAGTAAGGAAGCAGACCATGCAGCAGAAGTCACTCCCATTTGTTGAAACCAAACGACGCCAGCTTGTCGGCTTACCGCTGTCTACGGATGCCAAAGTGTTGATGGTCGTGTTGGATGAAATCGCCGGATCGGATGACTTCTGCTGCCCTTCCCTGCCTGACCTGTCGCGTTTGATGGGCTGCTCAGAACACAAGGCCCGCAAGGCAATTCGCGAAGCAGAGAGTGCAGGATTTTTAGAAGTCGAAAAACTACCAGGCAAAGCCACCGCCTATCGGATCGAGTGGCCTGCCATAACCAATACGGAATGCGAGGAGTTTAATAATGTCAACCGCTACTTATGAACCTATCAAGGTCGCAGATCCAGATACACCCGAATGGGAAGCCGCGCGCATGACCGGCATCGGTGCCAGTGAATCTGCGGATGCCCTTGAGCTGTCACAATATGGTGGGCGGTACAAGCTGTTTCACCGCAAGATCGGCACCCTGCAGGAAGACTTCGAAAACGATGACATGTGGTACGGCAAAGAGGTTGAATACCTCACTGCTAAATATTGGGAAAGGAAAAACAATCGGAAGATTCTGCAGCACCCCTGCCCGATGTATCGGCATCCCGATTATCCGTTCATTCTGGCAACGCCCGATGCAAAACTCAGCCCCAAGGAAGGACTGGAGCTGAAGTCGATGCACTGGCGTCTGGCAAAAGAGATGGGCGAAGAGGGGACCGACTTCATCCCTGACAGCTACGTCATCCAGGGGCAGCAGCAGATGTTCGTCATGGGGTGGGAAGTCGTCAACTTCGCCATCCTCGTAGACCGCCGACTGTATCAATACAAGGTCCATCGAAACGAAACGCTGATCGAAGGTCTGGTTGCTGGCCTGTCGGAAATGTGGGAACGAATTCAGAACTTCGATGAGCCGGAACCGAATTGGGAAAACCCTTCCGTTGCTGACACCGTCAAACGGTTGTATCGCGACGTTGAAAAAGATTCGGTCATCGAACTCAGCAAGGAAGCCTGCAAAGCCTGGAACCGCTACGAACTGCTGGGCGATGACGAAAAACAGATTCAGGAAGAACGCAAGGCCCTGAAGGCGTTCGTGCTGAAAGAACTCGGCAATCGTTCTGCTGGCATCCTGGCCGGTGGCAAGAAGATGGTTCGCCGTAAAGAGATTCAGGGCTGTTCTTACACCGTGGAACGCAAGCCCCGCATCGACGCGCGGGCGGTCAAGGTTCCTGAGTAACAAACAACGTTAATTATATTTCTGAACTCAATTAAAAAGGAGAAGCAATCAAATGAATCAACTCGTCGTTAGCAAAGAAAAACTAAACGATCTAAAGCGATCACTCACTGCCGGTGCAGATAGCATGGCATTGATTTTGCCGAAGTCGATCACCCCAGAAACCATGATCCGTTTTGCATTAAATGCCGCGCAGAACAATCCCAAGCTTTTGTTATGCAGCGTTCAATCCATCGGGTTGGCTCTGATGAATTCTTCAGCCATTGGACTGGAGCCGAATGGATACGATGGTCACCTGGTGCCCTATGAAGACAAGAACAACAGTTGCTTCACATGTCAGTTTATCCCCGACTACAAAGGGTACACGAAACTGATGCACCAAAACCCAAAGCTGCAGAGCGTGTCTGCTGGTGCCGTGCGTGAAGGCGATCTGTTTGAGTTTGAGTTCGGAACTGATGCCTATCTCAGACACATACCACCATTAAAGGATGATCGCGGTGACCTGATCGCTGCCTGGGCAATGTACAAACTACAAGACGGTAGCTCAGATTTTGTAGTGCTGACGCAGGGCGAGGTTCTGAAGCACAAAAGGGCCAGTCCATCCAGTGGCGGCTACAAGTCTCCATGGAAGCTCTGGGAAGATCCGATGTGGGCAAAGACTGCGATTCGCATTCTTCGCAAGTTTGCGCCAATGGGCCCAGGTGTAGAGAAAGCATCGGCTTATGAGGATGCCATCGAAACAGGAACTCTCCCGACCGATCATGTCTACGATGCAGATCCTGATGGCCCACGACTTACCTTCGATGTTGAACCGCAACATCACAATGAATTCAGTCAACCCCAATCCCGATCTCAGGAACTCGCTGACAAGATGGGAGCCCAGAACGCTGCCCCCACAACAACGGCACCGCCTGAACCGACGCAGAGCAAAAAGCGATCTCGAAAACCACTGACTGAAAAGCAGTTGCACGGTGCCATTCAGTCGGCGGTTAACTCAGGTGATAGACAGCAGCTGACGGACTTCATCACTCGTCTGGATGAATCGCTCGATGCAAATCAGATCAACGAGGACATGTACAACATGTGGAAGGAACAGGCCAGCATCGCAATCGAGCAGCTGGTAGCCCCATAACGGGCGGTCGGTGCTGCATAACGGGCTCATACCCCAACCTATGGAGCACCCAGCGGTTCACGGTGGGCAAGGATGGCCAAGCATTCTGCCGGGGGTTCGATTCCCCCACGCCGCCTTTATTGAGTTTACGGAAATTCAAAGACCTTAGCAGACGGAACGATGCAGGATGCCAAAGCACAAGCCATCAGCAAGACAGAAACATCTCGACTTTGAAAAGCTCGAAGTCAATCGGATTCTCAAGATCGAACTGCTCGAAAAGCTGCAGGCCGATTATCGGATTAAGAATCTGTTGTTCGCCATCGATCGACACTTGAGGAACAACCGTGACTGCTGGCCATCTTATGCGGGACTGGCAGAGCAGATCGGTGCTTCAGTTCGATCAGTCGGCAGGCACATTCAAATGGCTTGTGAACAGGGCTGGCTGCTTCGTGAGAGCGGTGGTAAAGGCAAAAACAATCATTATCGAATCAACTGGTCAATGGTCTTTGATGCCGTTCCAATCACGACTCAGGACATGGCAGCTGCTCGTCTGAAAGCTGAGTCTGGGGTTGATGCCGATAAAGAGTTGGATCGAAAGCAGGAGCAACGGCGAGCTGCGAATCTGGAACGTCGCCAGTCACAAACGGAACGACCAAAACGACGGCAGCCTGTTGATGGGTTCCCCCGTGGTTACTGTCCTTCAGGTCTACCATTGGAAAAGAAAAAACCAGCCAACAAAATCACGCAGGATTTCGGTATCGCGAAAACAACGAAGCGAAAAGGCAAGCGTTGGAACTGCCACGTAGATCCGGAGATGCTCAGAAATCCGGAAGAGATTGATAGCTTGTTCAAGCGGGCTGTTGATCTTGGGTTTGCGAAGAACACGGACCCCGCCCGATTGATCGTCTGGTCAATCGCTGTCCATTGTCGGAGTGCTGACAACCCCGGCGCTTTGTTCCGGCACAAAATCGAAACCGGAGACATTCAGGTATCAATGCCGGAAGAAGACAAAGCGCTGAAAGAAATGGAGGAGCATGATAAGCAGTCCAACGTTTTCAACAAAATTCTTGATGAAGCATTTGAGGGGGTGACATGAAACCATTCCAAAGAAGAAAGCCGCCTGCTGTACGCAAGTGTGATCCGGGTTGCATCTGTAAGGATGCGGGATTCGTAGACGTACTGAATGAAGGTCAATTCAGAACCGCAAACGGGAACGCGTTGAGTGACAAAGTGGTGACAGTCCTCTGCAACGGTTCAAAGGGCGAGTGGATCAGACTGCACAACAAACAGAAGCTACCAATTTTCAACCCGGAGACGATGACTCTTCCGGGCCAGTCAAAACAAAAATCACTTTTTTAATTTTCAAATCGGAGAACAAAATGAGTAAAGCAGCAGAAAAGCCAACCTTTGAAGACGTGATCAAGGACGGCACCGACTTTGGCCAGTGGCTATACGAAGAGGCAAAAGGCTATTGGGGCATTGAGATCTCTCTTGCAGATGCTAATGACCTGAGTGACGAAGAAAAAGCCCACGTCTTCACCTGGGTTCAGGAAGCGATCTATGCGGATGAGTGCTTCCTGGAAGAGTTCCCGGAATTCGATTCAGTGGTTGATAGCTTGATCACTCCTGAGACACCGTCCGACTGCCCAGACGATAAAGATATGGAAGAGGCAATGCAGCTCGGTGTCCAGGCAGCCAACACCAAAGGCATGCAGTTCCGCGACAATAACTTTCGCGAGATGTTTGCTCAGGAGCGATACGTCGCATGGCGAACTGCATTCGTCCAAACACGAGACAAAGCCGCTGAGGAATTCATCGAACAGGGTGACCAGCAGGATGCTGAACCTGCTACTGAGGAAGTGAAGCCCGCAGAACCAGCCGCACCAGTAGAGCCATGTCTCACGCTGCTTCAAAAGCGGATGCTGGAAATCGACGCTGAGTTGATTGACCTGAACCCGAGAGTCCGAGAAGCCCAGAACCTCGTTGACTCATTAAAGGACGATCTCAAAGAAGCGAAAAGCGACCTTGACGGATTGCTGGAAGAGCAGGCTGACCTCTGCAACAAGCTCTCCGTGATCAGCGAAGGGGGAGCATATCAACCGAAGCTGCCTTTTAACGATGAACCTCACCCCGACGTTGAGGACGGTAAGAACCGACCACACGGCACCCCTGCCCTGGCTACGGTGGCGAATGAACTCAAAAAGCAAAAGCAGGAAGATCCTGCAAAGAAAGCTGCCGTCCATGATCTCGGGTTGACAGAGACCATGACTGACAAGCTGGTGGATTCTGGAATTCACTTTATCGCAGACCTCGAAGAACGAATTCGAAATGCCAACATTGGAAAATTCAAATGGCATGACGGAATCACCGGAGTTGCAAAAGGTGGTGCAACAAAGATTGAGGATGCACTCGAAGCATGGCGCAGAGAGAACCCAGTTCCCTGCGAAGACGAAGATGACGACGACGAACCTGTCGAGGTCGAAGCCGAAGCCACTGAAGAAGAACCTGACACCATCAAGATGCCGAATCAGGACCTTGAATGGTGGTGCTGCGAGTGTGACCACAAGTGGCCGCAGGATGGCGACAACGATCAGTGCCTGGAATGTGAGAACGAAACCGGCAACGAACTGCTCGGCTACTTCGACTGCCCTGATTCGAATGAACTAGGCGTAGTCGTTCGCAACTTCGAAGAGGTCAAGATCATCGACCAGGAAAAGATCAAGTGCCTTGTTCGTGTCTATGCAGACATAGATAGTGGCTGGATCTCCAGCATTGATATTCAGGACGAAGAAACGCCTTACATGTACTCGAACACATTGAGTATTGAAGGCCACGCGAGTTCTTCGCGCGACGCAGCGATCTTCAACCAATTGTCACGATTCATCGAAACCTGTGACGTCGCGGACAGCCTTGCCGGAACAGAGATCGACGAACACCTGAAAGGTATGGACAAGAGTCTCGACTGCGACTTCTTCAAGTGTGTGAACTGCGATTTGATGTATGCATTCGACAAAGACAATCCAGAGAAACCACACTGCCCTCACTGCGGAGCAGCTGAGCACACGGCCATCGAGTAACCCACAGGAAGCATCAGAGGTGCTGGCATGAAAATGAATATCTTAGTTTTGGTCAAAGGGGCAGAGCGGTTCTGCTTCGCCTACGACAATGCCAGCACCTCCGAACTGCAGCGCATTCTCAGACAGTACGCTGCAGATGAGAGTATGAACTTCACCTGGTCTGATGCGGCAATGCTTTCGCAAAGGGCCAGAAATATGAGCAAGCAGGACGACTGATAAGGGAAAGACGGATGAAACATGTTGTAGGTTTTTCGGGCGGTGTGGACAGCCAAGCGTGCTTGTGGTGGGTCCGACAAAAATTCGGCGATGAGAACGTTATCGCTGTAAATTCTGACGTTGGCGGACACGAACATTGGATGACAACTGAGTTCATCAGTGAATTCAGCAAAACGGTCTTCCCGATTGTACAAGTTACACCATTGATTCGAGATCTTGAAAATCGGGGAACAAAGCCAGGCATTACCCGAGATCGACGGCAAGAGTTTAATGAAGATGACGTAATGACATTCGATCGACTGGCTTACATTAAGCAACGTTTCCCATCTCGCAAGGCCCAATTCTGCACAGAACACCTGAAGCTAATTCCGCAAAAAAGATGGATGCGTGAAAACCTAGTCGACAAAGGGATTGAATTTGAACGATATGTCGGTTTGAGATGCGATGAATCGGATGCCAGAAAGAAAACACCTGATCGAAAATGGGATGAATACTTTGACTGCTGGGTGAACTATCCGATCCGCTGCTGGACGAAACAAGAGTGCTTTTCTGTTCTCAAAAAGTCGGGAGAAAAAGTTAACCCGCTTTATTCAATGGGTTTCAATCGAGTCGGCTGCGCTCCCTGTATCAATTCCAATAAAGCCGATATTCGCGAGTGGGCTGCCCGCTTCCCCGAAATGATCGACAAGGTCAGGCAGTATGAAGAAAACGTCGGGCGAACGTTCTTTGCACCATGTGTTCCAGGGATGGAAATCAACTGGATCGACGACGTCGTGAAGTGGTCTAAAACAGCCTACGGTGGAAAACAACCAATGCTGCCATTGGTTGAAGTGGAAGCGGCGGCCGGAATGTGTAGCAGTAGCTATGGGCTCTGTGAATAAACAATGACTGGTTAACAGCAGTTACCCACCCAACATCGGAATAATTTTTGGAATATTTGACACCACTTTAGAACAGGAGAATCAGACCAGTGCAACGAATGGAGTCAGTCAAGTTTAGCGTGCCAGGTGCCCCGGTAGCACAGCCTCGTCAGAAGTTCAAAAGAATGGGGGGCTTCATCAGCAACTACACGCCAGAAAAACACCCGGTCACCGACTACAAGAAAGCCATTCGGTTGTCAGCATTGGAAGCGTATCAGGGTAAACCAGATGGAGGGCCAATCGCCCTTGAAGTGGTCTTCGTCTTTCCTCGACAAAGCAATAAACGCTGGAAGACGAAGCCGATGCCCCGGTATCTCCATGTTCAGCGAAACGACGTTGACAACCTCCTGAAGGCAGTCATGGATGCATTGAATGAAAAGATCTGGGTTGATGACAAACAGGTCTGCAAAGTCACTGCAACGAAATGGAGAGCAGCTGGCGACGAGGAACCACACACTGAAATTACAATCAAACCAATCAACGTAGGGTAAAGGAGAATCGATGCCACAAACAAATCTTAAATTGACCACACGATATGAAATCGATTGTGCCCAAGGGAAGGCGGCGTTGGTTCTTGACAACGATGCTGTCTGGGGTCTGAGGTGGGAGCCATACGACAAAAGAGACCCCTACTGGAATGATGCGTTTCATCCTTTCATGAAGGACCAAACACACCAGCAGCAACTCCAGATATTCTGTGATCAGAGGTGTGTATGGATAGATGCGTCAGAAGCTAAGCAGATCGTCGCGATCTTCACTGAAGTTGCCTCAAAACACTTACAGCAGAAAGGAGAAACCAGTGCCAATTAAGTGCATTAAATGCGGTCGTGTAAAAACCGTAAAACAAATCAGCCAGAGAGAGTACCGCTGCTCTCACTGCGGGACCATCTTCGACGATGATCCAGACGAAGGCGGCACGCATGGGCACACGCCGGATTACCGGATCATGAAACAAGAAGAACGACGACAGCGACGTTTGGGAAGGCGGTACTGATTATGGTGGCAATCATGACACGTTCCGCACTCGAATTCTGGGGGCACAATCCAGAGCCAGATGTTGCTTATGTAATTATCAACCAACGTGAAAGAAATGTGGTCACTTGGGATGAGGTCAACGAAGAGAAACGTGAAACACAACGGAAGCATCTGGATGAAATCAGACATGCACCAGTGATGAGAATCAGCCGACTATGGGTTGGTTACAACCCGCATTTCTTTTTCGGAGGATGGTTTGCAGTGATCGAGAACGTGCATCACAGCGAGTGTGTCTGGGGGCGTACTCCTATTCTGATGGAACGAGTGATGGAATTATTCCCGATCACGTTCCGTTATGGAAATCTAAATGAGGATTTTCAAATGTGGTGTGAGGCATTTTCAAAAACATATCCACGTGGCCGTTACGGTGGCAGGCAGCGTGGATTTGCAATCGTGCGATGGGATGGATTTAGAGAGTTAGCTCTTAGAAAGGCAGCATCAAGGTGATCACGAAAACCAAAAGCAAAAAAGTAAAAGCGCGGCAGAAGTTCATTTGGTTTGTCAATCCGTTCGACATTGAACTGCCAGATGATGGGATCTTTGTTGACGGCTTTGCCGGCGGCGGCGGGGCCAGCACTGGAATTGCCAAGGCCATCGGTCGCAGTCCACACATTGCCATCAACCATGACCGCGATTCAATATCGATGCACATTGAGAACCATCCTGATTCCCGGCACTACTGTGAAGACATCTATCGGGTGGACCCTGAAGAGGTTTGCGAAGGAAAGCCTGTGAAAGGTGCCTGGTTCAGTCCTGACTGCACTCATCATTCGAAAGCCAGGGGCAGCAAGCCGAAGGAAAAGAAGATCCGGGCGCTGTCATGGGTTGTCTTACACTGGATGGCTCGCGTCCGACCAGCAGTAGTTTTCATGGAGAATGTGGAAGAGATCACAAAGTGGGGGCCGCTTGCCGAGAATGATACTGCAATCAAGGAGCGTGAGGGCGAACACTTCAACGCGTTCGTCGGTGCCATGCAGGATGGGTGTGATCCGGCTGCTGAGATCATCGAAGAGATGCAGGAAAACCTGGGAGAAGAAGACACAGCCGCATGTCTGGCTGGCCTGGGCTATCAAGTCGAATGGCGAGAGTTGGTCGCATCAGACTACGGGGCCCCGACGACTCGCAAGCGGTTGTTCCTCGTGGCTCGCTGTGACGGGAAGCCAATTGTCTGGCCATCGATCACGCATGCATCTCCTAAAGTTATTCGGAATGAGTTGCGGGAGAATCGGGTCTGTAACCTGAAGAAGTGGATTCCAGTAGCTGATGTAATCGACTGGACTCAGCCATGGCCGTCAATCTTTGATACCAGGGAGCAGATCATGGAGAAATACAACCTACCAGCTGTTCGTCCACTGGCTGAAAACACACAAAAGAGAATTGCGGAAGGAATACGCCGGTTTGTGATTGAGACGGACGAGCCGTTTATCATCAATGTGAATCACACCTCAGACCAGTTTCGCGGTCAGTCAATTTACGAGCCACTACCAACGGTCACTGGTAAGAACGGGTTTGCTGTCGTGGCACCTTACCTAACCAGCTATTACGGGCCAAAGAGCATCAATGGCCACCGAGGTCGATCTATCCTTGAACCAATGGCAACGCAAACTTCTGAGAACCGTCATGCCCTGGTTGCTCCCTCTTTAGTTCAAGTCGGATATGGCGAACGATCCGGCCAGCGTCCGCGTTGCTTGGATATTCAAAAGCCGCTCGGAACTGTTGTTGGATCTGGCAAGCATGCAGTGGTAGGTGCTTTTATCTCCCGAATGTACGGACAGGGTGTTGGAACAGCATGCACGTCCCCGCTGGGAACCACTACATCAGAAAACAAATCTGCCCTGGTCGCGGCATTTATTACCAAGCACTTCGGTGGCATGGTGGGTGTGCCGGCATCCCATCCATTTCCGACTATCACGGCGCGTGGCACGCAAAATATGCTGACCGCCGTGACGATGATTAAGAACAATCACGGCGGCAAGCAGGCATTCGACGTCAACGAACCACTGCGAACTGTGATGGCTCAAGGGCAGCATCACGCTGCTGTTGGATGCCATCTCAAAGAAGTCAGGGCCTTCATGTTCAAATACTATGGCAGCGGTGGTCAATGGAACGACCTTCGTGATCCGGCTCCGACCATCACGGCCAAAGACCGGTTGGCACTGGGGTTGGTGTCGATCAATCGTAGCCTGTGGCAAATTGATGACATCCTGATGCGGATGTTGACACCTCGCGAATTATTCAAAGCCCAGGGATTTCCTCCGGATTACAAAATCGATTATGGCTACGACGGGCGAAAGCTTTCCAAAGCAGCAAAGGTAGCACGGTGCGGAAATTCTGTATCGCCTCATCCGGCTGAGGCACTGGTAAGGGCGAACTTAACTTAAAGGGGAAAGATAGCAGGATGTTGAATCTAATCGCAACGGATTGTCTGCCATGGATGCAGAAGCAGAAGGACAACGCAGTCAACCTGACGTTCTTCTCTCCACCGTATGAAGACGCGCGGACCTATGGACTTGGGTTCAAACTGAAAGGAGAGGCCTGGGTTCTGGGTGTCTTGAATCACTGCGAGTATTACGGCGTTCCCTTCTTCTTCAAACAGTGGGGCGGCGTGAACAAGAAAGAAGCGGGCCGTGAACTTTGCGGGCAGATCTACGATGAATTCCCGGAATTCTCACAGGCACCATTACCAGACCACAAAACCCGTAAGCAACTGATGGAGATGTATTCATGAAAGAGCGAGGACTCATCTGCCACGGCAGATCAATCAACAACATCATCGACGGTCTGAAAACGCACACGCGGCGAGTTGCCAAAGGCTTCGAGGCCTACGACGAGATCGAGCATCTAATCGATCGTGAGACCGGGGAATACTTCTGGCGCTGCTGGACTGATGCTGGGCCATACAGGAAATACAAAGACGTCACCTGCCCGCACGGTCAACCTGGTGATCGGCTCTGGATTAGGGAGACGTGGCTAGAACTCGACAGCGACCACTATGTTCTTCCAGGAAAGCCAAAGCTGCTGATGGTGGATTGCATGAAGTATCCGATGCGAAACGGGATTTCATACCGTGCAGGCGTTGATGCAGAAGGTGACGAAATTCGTGAAGAGTATGGCTACAAATGGAAATCGCCTCTGTTTATGCCGAAATCCTACTCTCGACTGACACTCGAAATTAAAGATGTCCGGCTCGAACGCGTCTGCAACATCAGGCCAGCAGACGCCCGCAAAGAAGGCTACGAAGACATCAATGCATTCTTCGAGGGCTGGGACGAGATCAATGCGAAACGCGGCTATTCTGCCGAATCAAACCCGTTTGTGTGGGTGATTGAATTTGAAAGAATAAAGGATTGAAAGTAGTCACTTAAACCTAAACCTTATCTGTTTTAAAAGACTAATCTTTGTCTCTGTAAACATACTAAACATTAGGAAATTCTTCTTCCAACTTTCTTTTTAATAGGGCGCTAAATATGGGTCCTCGACACTTTATCTTGTCCACTAGTTCCAGTGCAACATCTGAGAGCCCATAATGCATGAATATTCGCATTGCAATACATGCTGCTCTTTCAATGACGAAATCAAAAGGCTCATCGATTTTAGGTTTATTCACGAGGTCAGTAGTAGCATATTCGCAAATAATGAGTGCTTCACTCAGATGACCAGTTTCTAAATAAAACCATGCCAATTGTAATCGAGCCAATGCGGAAGCATCGCTATTTTTACCATATCTTGCATTGAAGTCCTTAATAATACTGAAGAGAACATGTTCCGCATCTGACTCTTGACCAATAGCATGAAAAAATTGTGCAATTTCAGTGCGCTGATCCCACCAGACTAAAGGTTCATAATCACTTCGGCTGCATATCTCAAACGCATTTTTCAAGAGTTCTATCACGTATTCAGTTCTTCCGAAATCGGCTGAAGTTTCTGCTGTTGCCAAAAGATATTTAACATAGAGGCTCAATTCTATATCGGTAGTATCCTGTGAATCTATTATATACTCAGCATGAGGCAGGATATGCCCTCTTTCATCTAACGACAAACGATCCGATTCATCCTTTTCTGGAGATAGTGCTTCGGATACTAGACTCATTGCACATTTACCGAGGAAACTGGCCGATTCTCTTGTGATATCCCGCATTACCTCTTGTACTAACCGATGAATACTATAGCTCTCATATTGCCCTTGTATCGTGATCAAGGAATATTTCTGTAGGGGTTGCAGCACGTCAAAAACAGCAATTCGATCTTCGGATGGAATTGTGGCTATCAATTCACTATAATATTTAGAATATTCTTTTTTTTGAAACGCTCTTATTCCGTTAGATATTAAAAAGATAGGAATCTTGTGACTGCAAAAGTACGCAGACAATTCGAGAAGCTTGAATGAAGAAATTGACTCCTCCTTAACTTGCGAAAAATTGATAATCCATGTTGTGGCGACAGATGCGTTATATGAGCCTTGGGTTGGTATACCTCTCTCTAAGAGTTCTAGTTTTCGTTCTTGATAGTGCTCCAAATACCATGAGAAAGTGACATCAGTCGAATAGACAAATGCCCCAACCTGTTCGAATGCAAGAGGAAACCCCTCAAGTTCTTGGAAAAGTAGAGAAACAGCTTTAGATTCGCTCGATTTTGTGATCTTGCTGTCAGTTCTTGATTCCAAAAAAGTAAATGAATCTTTTTTTGACCAACCAGTTATTGCTATGGTGTCATTTATTCCCATAGAATCTAAGAGGTGTCTGCGTGTTGTTATAATAATGTGTCCTCGTGGTTCGTCTTTCAAGAATTCTGATACTATTGAAGGGTCGTCCAAGCTATCGAGAATTAGTAGATAGTCTGTTTGTTTATAAAGCCATTTTTTTGCAGCCAAAGCTAGTTTGTTCTCGTCATATGAGTGGCCAATCCCTAATCCAAGTCTTTGCGCAATTTGAATAAGTCCACGCTGAAAAGCTTGTCGACTTGTTGCACTAATCCAAAATAACGCTCTATATTCTTCTCTATTCCGATAACAGAATTCGATAGCAACCTGAGTTTTACCCATTCCTCCTAATCCAGAAAGTGCAACTACTGAACCACCCTTACTATCCATTGATAATCGCTTATGTATTTCAACTATAGTATTTTCACGGCCTGTGAAACATTTGTTTTTCGACCATGGAATAGAGAAAAGTTGTGATAGGGAGTCATTCCCACTTCGACAAGAATCTAATAGTCTATTGTATTGATCTTGATTTTTTTCGCGCCAATCAACATAAGCAAACTGTTTAAGTACATCCGTAATTGTGCAGTCATCGAGTCGTAGTGGTATAAACCGTCTTTCTTGGTTGGTGGGGTCTCTGAAGAGCGAGGTATGTCGTTCGAGCGCGACCCATTCGGAGTCGAAGGCAGCTTTGCTCATAAAGAGAATTAACATCCGCGATCTTTCCAACCCCTGTTCAATGGCAAGTGAGATTGAATCACCGGGTTTGATCACCCACTCATCCAACCACACTCGTAGCCCATCTTTCCTTAAACGCTCTGCTAACTCCCGCACTACTAATTTATCAGCACTGGCGTGGCTAAGAAAAACATCGAATTCAAAATGTTGTTCTGACAAATTTTAAGCCCATTTCTATCAAAGTATGACCGCCACATAATCTATGTATCTTCTCAATAGAATGAGGTGCATCTACAGAAGTAAGTTTGGCAGTCTGGGAAAATGTCAAATAAAAAGCTACAAATCACTTAGATTGGGAAGGAAATCTATCTAACTCATGACAGACCGACGCAATGAATTTTGAATTTTTAGTTTGTAGGAGATTGTTTGTCGCTTTAATAGCAATAAGCAATTTCTTTCTTTTCTGTACGCTTTTACTGTCTTCTTTTTCAACAAGAGCAGTATAGTCGCTGAAATTTGAATAAATTCTGTCCCATAATGTCTTTTTCTTCTTCATTTCAGCCTTAATACCATCGCGAATAGATTCAATGCTCTTACTTGCCATGGCGAATTTTTTATTTTCGATATTAGTTTTAACTAACCTTAAACTCGTGTTTAGTAAATCAAAAGCCAAGTTATTTTGTGTTGAATCTGAACTATGTTTTAATCGCTCAATAAGGTCATTTATATTCAAACGGATCAACTCAAACTCAACAAATATCTGCGGATCATCTTCTGTCCCTTGTAAGTTATTGATTTTTTTCGACAGCTCACTTAGGCGATTTACTAACGTCTGTCCTTCAAGATGATAATCATTAACAATCATCTCATAATCTGAAATGCGTTCGATAGCAGCTTCCAAAGCTACTTGACTAACTTTCTCTTTCAGCTTAGGAAAACTATCCTCTTGCAACTTTGGAAGCCTATCAATTGTTCTGATAGAATTAAGAACTTCGCTAGGGTATGTACGTGTAAGAGCTAATAAAAGATGCTCCTCACGGTTTTTAGTTAGAGCAGAAATTGCTAGTAGACGACTTTGACTATCTTCGATTCCAGCATAGAACATGGCAAGTCGGTCTTTATCTTGCTGGATCTTAAGTACTTCTCGCTGTTCATTGGTTTGATACCAGTCATATCCCACAACAACTATTGCAACAATTACCCCGATGAACAATTTGTCTACAATCAGAAGGATCAACTTTCCCTTAACACTGTCCCCATCGGTTTCTATCAGTTTATTCAAATCACCCATGTCATTCCTCTGCAAATCTAGTAGAAAAACCTTCAGAACAAGTGTATTTTTGACTATTAGCATAATTACAGCAATTGAATGAGTGTATTTTTAATCACTTTCTGTAAAAATTGGTGCCATGGCGTCTATTTCACTTTATCACATTCAAGGAGATGCTGAGATGCAATTGTCGAGAATGCTATTGATATTTGGCTGTTTACTTTTTGTATCCACTGCTCACTCAGAAGAAATTCGAGTGCTTGCCTGGAATGTTGAAAGCGGCGGAAATGACTCCGATGTTATCGCACAACAACTGGCTGATTTTGACGGATACGACCTGATTGGACTGTCAGAAGTTAGGAAAAAGAATGCAATCAAATATGTGGTCGGAGCAGCAGCGGGAGAGAATGCATTCTTCAAATACAAACGCGGAAAGACTGGTGGGGCTGATAGACTTCTACTCATTTGGAATTCGCATAAGTTCGAGAAAACCGCTGAACTCGAAATGCACGATTTGAAAATGGAAAATGGACGCGCCCCGTTAGCTGTCAGGTTAAAAAGTAAAGCAGATGGTAAGCAGTTTTGGTTTATGGTGAATCATCTTTACCGTGGAAATTCTGGAGATAATTACGGAAAAAGAAAGCGACAAGCAATAGGCCTCAGAAAGTGGATGAAGGAACAGAACGTTCCTACCATTGTCGTCGGTGATTTTAATTTTGACTACGATATTCCCAATGGACCTGGTAACCCTGCGTTCAAGGAAATGGTGAAAGGAAATAGCGTCAAATGGGTTCGACCTCGTACGCTTATCAAAACCAATGCAAACACGAATTATAATTCAGTATTAGATTTTGTGTTCGTAAACGGAAAAGCCAATGCGTGGAATCCGAAGTCTACGATCATTGTCCGAGAAGGTGACTTTGATGAACCCAAAAGTCCAACCTTAAGTGATCACAGGCCGGTCGATGCTGTTTTCGATACAGGTACCTCTTCGCCATTAGAGGCTATTGTAGAAACGCTTCCAAGATCTAGACTGACTGACTCAGTCCCATCATCAGAAAGCTCAGCTCAAACAGAAATACTTCAGCGAATTCGACGTCTAAAGAAAGAACTCCAAGAGTTAGAGCAGTTGGTTGAAAGTATGGGCAGGAATTGAAATTGGGCGGCTAGTAATTCCACGATAGATACGTTTAAAATTTTCTATGAGGGTAAAATGAGCGAAGATATTAAGCTACCGATGAGAATACCATGTATTGCGAATTTCACCGAAGATCAGGGAGGTGACCTAATTCCTCGTTATTACAAGGCTACTATAGTTTCATTTACGACTATAGAGAAAAAAATCGGGTTTGATGAAGACGACCCAAGAACTGAAACTGTTCCGGCTGCAATAACCATCTCTGAAACAGGGGGTATTGAAGTGCATGGTTTCGGAGATTTGTCAGCATTCCTTACGGTTGAGGCCATGGAAGAGAGAGCAGCAGAATTAAATTGCTGAGGAGTAATCAGATGAAACGTAACATGAATTTAATACGAGAAATATTAATTAACTTAGAAGCAGATAGTCTACCAGACGAAGATGAACCAATAGGCGAGTGGGACGGTGAAACAGCAGAGTATCACAAATACCTTGTTCTAGATGCAGAGCTGGCTGAAGGCTTTGAGACAAAGACAAGGGCAGGAAACTCAGTCCATTTGTCACGACTCACTAACAAAGGGCACGACTTCCTGGAAGCAGCACAGTCACCTACGATCTGGGGTAAAGCAATAGAGAAAACAAAGGAGATTGGTGGGGCAATTTCCGTTGATCTAATGGGAGATTTGCTGAAGAACATAACTAAAAATCAGCTGGGGATTTAAGCTTCCTCAGACAAGTGTTGTGGTTTCAGTGGTTGCATATCAGTTTTTTTGTTGTCAAGATTCGGCAGATAGTAAGAATTTAATAAAAGAGTGGATGCTACAGTCAAAGAAAAATCATGCGTCTTTATTCAACACCTCAATCTGCCAATAATTTAGAAGTCAGTTTGCTAGCGATCATAGAAACAATCGCTGCTGTCTCATTTTCACTTTGGCTTGCCATCAGTTATTTAGGAACATGGGATTACGTTCTAGTTGGTGCTTGCGTAGCACCGTTGCTTTTACTGAGAACTGAATCTTCTTGTAATCTTGCGTTACATACTTTCCTGAAATACGAAAGTTTGGCTATACTCAACTATTCTCAGAGTGTAGGGACCAAAAAAATACTTGCCTTTTTTTTGTATTTCTGCACACTTCTATTTGTTCCTCTTCTATGTCGCCTTTTCGCAATGATCATGGGAATTATTAAGCGCCCCATCGAAACAATTACTCGAATACCATGCAACTGGATACAAATTTGTGTGTGCACTGATCTATTTCACCCTCCAGAGTTAGTTCCTGGTATTCAACTCAATAAAAATAAAATATCCTTTGATATCTTAGATTTTGTAACGTATTGTAAATTCGTATTTGACATTTCTTTTAGAAGAGTAAAATATAATTTCGACCTTATTATTGATCCGAAAACTTCATTAATAAGAAGACTAATTTCATTGGTCATTATATTTCTTGAGCCATATTCTTTTTTTTGTTGGTTCCTCGTTACTCTTTTATTATTTTATTCTGGACCTATCATTTATCGCTTTTCCTTAAAATCCACTTCAATAGTTTGGGCCCCCTTACTTTGGATCATTCCAAAAGCAACTCCAAAAACAAAAATGATTACACGATTGAAAGTAATCAACAAAAGTAGTTGGGGACGATTAATCTCAGTTGTGTCTTCTGCTGTACTTGTTTTGTTCGTGTTTAAAATTTTGATATTCACAGGAATCAATGAACTCAACGAGCGGTTCTCAGACAGTTCCATTCTTTCAAAACTCTCGATGTTTATTGAGCCTCATTCTATTCCCATTTGGCAGGTTGCCAGTGCGGCGAACTCTTTACTAGCTCTGGGCTTGTTTTGGTATGCCAGTAGCAATCTAATACATATTGAAACGGGTGAAATAAAAGAGAGTGATGACAATTCAACAATAGACTACACATTGAGAACAGCATCTGTCATTCGAACGTCGCTAAGCTTATACACGATCAGCTGTCTGTTTTACATTGTTCTTTACAAAGTCTCACTGTTTGATATACCTCCTTTAGGGGACAAGTTCTTCCCCTGGCAGAGTTAGTCTCTGAACGAATAATGGAACTAAAATGAGCATTATCTCTGATGTAAAAGAAGTCACTGAGTTAATCAAAAAGATTGGCAATCAAGAACTGTACGAAAAAATTGTCAATCTTAGTGATGACATTTTTACATTGAGAGAAGAAAATCTCGCTCTCAAAGAGAAGCTGAAAGAATTAGAATCTGCTTTTGAAACAGACAATAAGCTTGTTAGGCATGGTAATTACTACTGTGTTGAGGGGCACGAAGATGCCCTAAATGACAGTATCTACTGCATGGCCTGCTGGGACCATGATAGAAAACTGGTTAATCTTATTCGGGAGTCAGGTTATGATGGCGTCACTATAAGCTGTAATATCTGCAACTCTCGAAAAGCTCAATAGCCCTCTCACATCAATGTGTGATGCAGTCCAGTTCAATCTCTCCGACTTTACAAACTCCCAGACTGAGCAGCTTCAAAACTTCACTACCAGTGATGGCCTGGTCACATTTCGCCATAAAGGCAAACCGCAGCTAATCCCATTTCTGTTCAGTCACAATCTGGAGCTCGTTCGCTGGGCCGGAACATATCCCCTTCCCTTGCTTGAAGACGGTGGCATGAGTCACCTCAGACCAAAACCTGTGTTCATCCCTGCCGAATTCGCCATAACAAATGGTGTCCGCTACAAAGTGGCACCGTCTCAAATCAAAGGCATCATTGTCAAAGATCGACAGGGATCTCTGATTTATATCCTCGTTCGACCATCATCCGATTATTTTCATGAGATGACAAAGTCTGAATGGGAACCCGTTTATAACGGCGAACACCTCTACCACAACGCCCTCTCTTAATCTCTCAGTCAAATCAGTATTGACATCGTTTGGTGCAGATCTAACCTCTCGCGCAATGTGACCGTGACGCCGCGATTGATGGAGTAGTGATGTTCGAATCTTTGACAGCCAGCGATTGGATCCAGATAGCTGTTCTGGTTGTAACCACGGTGGGACCGCTCGCCTGGTGGATGTTCAACATGGAACGCCACGCATCCAAAACGGCCACCTACATGGAGTTGATGTCGGCATCGATTCAAGAAGATCAGGCTGAAAACAAAGAAGCTCATGAGGTCATCCATCGTCGGATTGACACCACAAACCAAAAAGTGGATTCCTGCGCCAAAGAGACTGCAGAGCATGGGATTCACATCAATAATCTGTTGAGCGGTCGCTCATAAACTTTTTAAACGACGAGGTTTAGCGATGGATGAAAACAAAACAGCGAGTGGCCGTTGGGAATGGTTGAAGTCTGACACGGTCGAAATGATCACAAACATTGCGATTTACGGGGCAGCCGTTGGTGGCATCGCAATGCTTGAACAGGTTAAGGCCCTGAACATTGAAAACCAGATGGTTGCATCGTTCGTTGGCCTGGCTTGTGGCTACGCGATCGATGCCCTTCGTCGATGGAGCAAGGATAACAATGCAAACGTTTAAAAGCTGGCTACCAATCATCGCCGCCATACTCGGTTTTTTTCTGATCGGCAACGGCGGCTTTACTCTCAGCGATGCTTTGAATATGGACACATCCAACTTGAGCGTGCTCATTCAAGGCATTGTTAGTTTGCTCGGCGGTCTCGGTTTCAGTGGAGCTGGCATGTACTTCAAAGGAGCCGGCACCGATCCCAGTACTTACGATCAAGATGTAAAGTCCATCAAGCATCTGGCATCGACCTGCAAAGGGTGTGACGAAGCTGAAGAAGCCTTGGAAGTCATTCACAATCGCATCTTAAAAAGGCTTTACGGAGATGACACGTAAACTACTGCTGATAGCTGTGTTATTGCTTCCCGGCTGTTACGTCGGGCCGAGCAATCCAAGCGGGCCAACGCCTTCTCCGGACGTTCCTCAACCCTCAGTCTCCGATGACTGGGGGTTTAGTTCTACCCTGCCCGCTCAGTTCACAGGAAAGCGACAGCTAGCGGCCGATGTAGCTGCCGTCTGCAATGCGTTTGCTGACCGCGTGGAGTTCGACGGCAAGCAGGGTGAACCAAATATCGTCAGTTCAACAGATGTGGCCCTGGTCTTCGCGGAATGCATGTCGTTTGATCTGCTGGGCGGTGATCCGGCTTTAGGTCCATTCGCTGACACGATCAGCAATGCATTGAGCAAAGAACTGGAGCCGGACAACGAAGCGGTCGACCTCTCCAGCGATCAGCGTCGGCGAGTCGTGCAGATGTTTCAGGCAATGGCTCAAGCTTTGCGGGGTGGGAAATGATTCGGAAAGTGAACGGCATTGATATCCAGAAGCTCTGCGGGTGGAAACCAAACCCGCAAGGCGTGACGGCAGTTCTCAACGATCCGAGCAATCCCTTCCCCGACTTCACGAACGCGACATTCAGCCTGCAAAGGCAGTTCGCCGCCGACATGGAAGAAACTTTGCTCTACGAACCATTGCTCTGGGCTGATCCGGATTACCGACGCGGCGCACAGGCCATCGGTTCGTGCGTCGCATGGGGGGCAGAATTGGCCGCTACGCTCATTACGGCGAAGATGGCATACAAATCACGGTCGAAGAAACGATACGCTGAGGCTGCGACCGAAGCGATCTATGGCGGCTGTCGCGTAGAAACTAACGGCGGTCGACGTGGTGGTTACTCTGACGGTGCCTACGGTGCTGCTGCCGCTCAGTTTATGAAAGAGTGGGGAGTTGTTTATCGCAAAGACTATTCCGGTGAAACAGGAGTCTCGGAGCACGACCTGCGTCGCTATTCCGGCAGCAAAGAGAAAGAGTGGGGCAATTGGGGCTGCGGAGGTCGGAACGATAGCGGGAAGCTTGATCAAGTTGCCAAGGGGAATCCGGTCAAGCTGATCTCCAAGGTTAACAGCTTCGACGACGTAGCCGCGGCAATCGCGATTTCAAAATGCCCGGTGACCATTGCCTCGGATTATGGCTGTTCAATGCGTCGGGACCGAAATGGGTTCTGCAGTCGTTCAGGTTCGTGGTCTCACCAGATGTGCTTGATCGGTGTCCGGTTTGATAAACCTGGTGCTCTCTGTGCTCAGTCATGGGGTCCAAATGTTGCATCGGGACCGAAGTATCCCGCCTCAATGCCCGACAACATTGCGGGTTTCACCTGGTGGATTCCAGCGCGGGACGTGGACTGGATCTGCCGGTCTGGTGACTGCTGGGCGATTGGCGATTATGCCAACTGGCGACGTGATCGGACCGATTTCAAGAAAATTTTTAGCCGCTTCACGGTGGCGTAGAGGAGAACACAATGCGATCTTACTGGCAGAAAATCCATCCACTCGATCTGTTGATTACGATCTCACTGACGATCATTACTATCGTCACTCTAGTCGGCTGCTCCAGCGTCTCTGGTTACGAACCCGACACAACCACCATTAAAGCAGAGGTCGCTTCTCAGATCGCGTTTCACGAGCCACAGCCGGCGAATAACTCCAAGGTCCAGACTCGCTGTGATGAATGCAAAGGCACCAAACAGGTTCTATCAGGAGATGGCCACATGAAGGTGCCTTGCTCTTGTGGCGAGAATTGTAAATGCACGCGGTCAACTGAAGTAAAAACCGAAGCACCGAAACAAGCAGACCCACGGCCTGAAGTGCGGGTGTATTACGCGACAGACTTCTATTGCGGACCATGCGAACTGCTCAAGCAGACCACGCACCTGGCGCCATTCGTGCGATTTGTTGAGTACCCAGCTCCCGCATGGGTGGAAGCCTACCCGACCCTGCACTGGGTGGGAGACGATGGCGAAGAATATCAGCTGGCCAGCGGGGACATCGACGAATTCAAAGCGAAGTTCCGCATCAGAAACCCATCAATTAAACAGCCCGAGCCAGTTCAGGAAGGCCCGCAGGTTCAGTATTACGAGTCTTACGAATACCAGCCTACCCGACGAGGTAGACGGGCCAGGCGGTTCTTTTCTTCAGGATGTTCCAGCGGGAGATGCAGATGAACGGTCCAGAATTCGTCGATAAATTCGTAAACCTGTTGCGTGGCAATAAATTAGATGTTGGCGATAACTCAGTCAGAATGCCGTCTGGTAGTTCAATCAGCCTCAATCTGGAAGAGGTCAACGGCGATCTGAAAGCCACTTTCACAGGAACAAAGCCGATAGTCAATCACTACGGCGTGAACTTCGAAATCAACGGGTTGAAGCTATGTATCAAGGGCGTTCGTGTGGATGCCCGAATGATTCCAGACCGCTTTGATCCGTTCTATCCGTGGGAAGCATTGAATCTATCATGAGTCCAGATGCAGCACAAAATCTACGAATGCAGAAAGCAGCCGGCATCACATACGGGGATAGCGGAGACGTTTACTCTCGCAACACGATTCTGGCATATGCCCTGATGTCAGCTCGTAATCATCGAGACGTGACAAACAAACGTGAATTGAAACGGCTGGTCAAAGCTGATGTGCGGGAGCAATTGAGCCGGGACAACTATGGAATCATTGACTGGACGATGCTGCTCTGGTGGGTTCTCCCCAAGCTGATTGAGTGGTTCGTGACATGGTGGCTGGAAGACAACAACCAATAGTGCAATTACACCACTGAAATAAATTTCAATTACCAGTTCAATTACTGAAACGTAGAATCGGTCATTCACTGCACAACCATTGGGGGCAAGGATGGCGTATGGGCGTTAGGCAGAAACGGGAATACCTCGTAACTATTCAAAAGATAACGGGAGAGGTAACGACCGAGACAATTGCGATTGAGAATGAATATCTTGCTGGCAAACTGATTCTCAAAGCGAATCCCGGAAGCACGTTGATTCAGGTTATGTGTGTCCGCGTTTTTCAAACAGTCTGCCCCCTTTCTGGTGCATTGATTTTCCATGGTGACGAGACCCGAGTTAAGAACGGGAAGATCGTTGCTAGAAACGACATTTGAAAAGGGGATGCTGATATGGCTGATAACTGGAGAGGCAGACTATTCGAAGAGCATAGTGACCTTCATCGGAAGGTTGAAAGGCTGAAGAAATTCATTCTGTCTGAAAAATACGATTCGCTTCCGGAAATCGACCGTCAAGACCTGAAAGAGCAGCTCCAGCACATGGAGCAGTATCATTCTGTTCTGATGCGGAGAGTCTCAAGGCAGTGTAACAGTGCCTGACTTGAGTAGTGAATCAAATTGATCTTCATTCCCGACGCCCTTCTCAGACCCAGGGGGCTTGGGGGTTTTTTATTTTTGCAGGGGGGGCGAATCGATGAGCGGTGATTCCGATAAACTAAAAGAGCGTGTTGACCAGTTTGTATTTGAGAACGCGCCTGATGGGTTGTCTCTGCACCATGCACGCGGTCTTGCAGACGACATCTACAGCAGGATGCATCCTCTGAACTGGACAACGACGATCCCACCAGTTCCCTCAGAGCCAACTGACTTCCTCAAGCATACGACACCGGCACCTACTTTTTATCAACCACACGAAGGGCTGGACTCTCCGGGGCCAAAAGAAAAGAAGATGTGAGATGCGAAACGGACCGCCACCAAAGCCACCAAGCACAGGTCACGCTTCACCGCCGCCACCGCCTGGAGAGTTCTCTTCCGATCCGAAGCCGAAGCGTGAGGACGAGCCGGAAAGTTTTTGGTGGCTGCTTTTACTTTTGTTAGGGGGATGATGTGAAATCAGGATACGAGCTGACAGAACAGCAAAAGAAAGCCTTTTCCGAAGCTTTTGCTCGTGCTTCTGAGCAACTTCGGAAAACAGCACAGGCCATTTCTGAAGCGTTTGCTGAGGCAGCCCGTAAGATCAATCAGGCACAGCAGAAACAGGCGAAGGCCGCTTCCCGAAGACTTGCCATTGCTGAGCGGCAGAAGTTCCAGCGGTACCAGAACACAAAAGAACGCCGGCGTTTTCCGATCCCGCGCAGCCACCGGAAGAGGTGATGAATGAAACGGTTTTACTGCGGTCGTATGTTAAATGATTCAGAGCCACAGGGTGTAGTCCAGGTTGAACACTCATGGTTTAAAAGGAACAGGGAACGTGAACCAATTACAATGCCAGAGTCGATCCTGCGTCTCGCTCACGAGGAATATGCTGCACAAGGACACTCTCAATCTTTCGAGCGAATCCAAGAACGTGGCGGTTTCGGAGTCATGGAAGTTGCAGCCCTTCTCGCTGACCGAGTTCAGAGGCTTGAGGCATCGAACGATGATTTCAAACAGTGATCCCTACTTAATAAACGGTCAAAGCTTCGCCATCAAGATGCGTGACATCACCGCTGATGACCTGGTAGCTGACGCTATCCATCTCAAGGCGGCTATGGAGTCGCTGCGGCAGGCATCAATTGATAGCCTCGCACAGGAATTGGCGGACAGCGTTGATCGGTTTTTCAGCCTGGAAGACAGGCCGATCACGTTTATTGAGTTTCCTGAACCGGGGCCGATCCGATTCAGGGTATGTGCTTATCTAGGCCCTTTTATTTGAGGATGTCATGAATCACAGGCTGTTTATTATTCGACTACTGGAAATACTCTCGCGCGGCAAAGAGCGAATCTGTATCGGCGTGTCAGATGAATTTTCAGATGGAAAAATAGAACTGAGGCCATGTGAGGCAGCAGGCGGTGAGATCCACGGGCACTTCCAAGGACATAGTGACAGCACAGGAATGGGCTTCTATAAGCTGAACCCCGAAATGATCATTCACGGCAATGAGTGCCGCAAAGAGCTGTGCCTCGATACCGTTTATGCTGACTCTGAGAAAGTCTTTGTGGCGTCTGTTTACGACACTACGATTGAACTCAGTTATGATGATTTCGAGTACGACGAATCAATGGGGATCATTTCAAGGAAACCGCTATGACCCAAAGCACAAAAGAAAAGCTTGACTGGTTCATCAACGCCAACGCGAGCATCAACATATGCCGTGCTTTCGGAAGCTTGTATCTTGCTCGAATTCTTATGTGGTTGGGCGGATGGAGTAAATCGGACGTGCCGTTCTACATAGCCCTGCCCATTGTGATGTTGATGTTCGCGTCCCTTGTCTTCTTCCTGAAGGGGCTCGTCTGGTGGATTTACGACTGGTTCTGGCGTGACTATGCAATTGAGGAGTTTGCCAAGCTCGTCTGTTTGAGGATGCCTGATGATGAATCGCGAAATGACAGTAGGTCAGAAAACAATCGATCGCCTGCAGAACCTGACCGAGCAGCTTGAGAGCGGCCGTCCGCTGGAAGAGATTCTGATTCTGCGGGCCCATGCCGTTCACAGCCAGCACGATGAAGAGATGACGTTGAACGGTGTTCCCGGGGCTGAAGCACAGCGGGGTGTTATTAAAATCAGGAAGTCACGATAGGTGAATTATGAAACGACAATGCGAGCTGTGCGAAGGTGAGGGGCACGTCAAGAACCATTGGCGCAGCTGGTGGGAGATCTGGAAGCCGTCACGCAGTCGGTGCGTTCTCTGCCATGGAAAAGGCCACTACACCACGAAAGACGATGGTGGTTCGGCTGACGACAATGACATCGACTGGATTCAGGAAGCATGTGATTGGTGGAGCGAATTATCCTCAAATCACATGTTCGATTCCCTGGCCCAGCAGTCTCAGTACGAGGAGACTATCGGGCTTGAAGAACCAGCCACCTGCTATTGCTTCCTGGCGAACACAGAGAGCAGCAAATGCATCACCCTACTGAAACACAGATGCAACTGCAGGTATGCCAATCCAGAGGTGCGACCGTTTCAGCATTCGCCTGCGGATCGTAATGCCATTGTCATGTTGAGTGAGAAGCACGCACTTGACCATGGCGGCATTCCAGTTCCTGATGAGATCGTTGAGAAATTCAATGAGGCAGGAAGGCGCGGAGCAGCAGCTGGGCGGATATTAAAGAATGCTATGAAAGAAGTGACTGAGATGCAGGGAAAGAGGTTCCTGCAGATGCCGGGCTGCCCCTGGCCGAAGCCTGGCGACTTCAGGGCCGCTGTTGATGCAGGTCCTCAATGGCCCGACGAAGTCAAAGATCTTGCAAAAGACCTTGGCATCACGGATGAAGAGCTGGAAGCGCTTCGGTACCAGCTGCTTGCAGTCGATGTGAGGCAGGATTGCGAGAACCAGCTGGTGAACCCAAGCAAAGCAGCCGATGCGATGAAACGTGCAATGGAAAAGCTTGCAGGTAAGCCCCGTAAAGTCGTTAGCATCCCACCAGCAGATTGTTTCAATCTCCCCAAGAGGGACGTAGATAGCGGTCGCTGGATCTCAGACGAAACGCAACAACAGTATTGACAGCGTTCGGCAGTTCACTCTGATACCACGCAACGAGCGGGGCAGCTCGCGCCGCTAAACCCGAGCCGCCCCTACACGACGACATAGCTAGGATGCCGTCATGCATTACTCACGTTTGCCTAATTAGATTCATTAGATATTATTGGGGAATCAAGTTTTGGTATTTCAATTTTAGAAATTCTAATCCATTTCACACTTATACGATGTTTAAGCAGGCTAAATGCTTCAATTGCTTTTTTATCTTCAATTTCAATAGTTTCTCCGTTCGCTCCTCCAGTAATTCTCCATTGCTTTCCTGCAGGTACGTGCATGACCAGAGTAGCTTGCTTTGGTTGATTTGAAACACCACTAATGTAAGCGCTGGTATTTTTGGATGGATTCTTATCCTCAATGGAATTACGAGTAGAGCCTATTAACTGAAACTGTCCATCGTGGAATGTCATACCATCTACTTTTTTACTCAAGGTAAAATACACAAGCACTATCCCCTCAGTCTCCGCAGTTCTCCATTTCTGCAATTGAGGATAACTACCAGGTATTTCTTCAGCTGTGCTTAGAACGAGCTTTCCGTTTAATTGCTTTCCCAAAATTTTGCTAAAATATTTTAATTCTGTAATAGCCTGATCATTTTTTAATAGATTTGAAGGAAGGTCTTTTAAGCCACTTTCTTGAAGAGCTAGAAATTGTCCGAGGAGATCAGAATCTACATTATTGATTCCTTTATTTTTCTCGTAAATGACTCTGAGTTCTGCGATCTTCATTCTAAGATCATTCACCGCTTTTGAATTCAGTGCGTTTTTCTCTAATGTGTCAGCTAGGTTTTGGTCTACTCTTTGTCTCATCTCCTTTGTAGCTTCATCTTTACCTTCAAGTTTTGAGGTGATTTTCATTTGTTTCATAAGAGCTTTATCTTGTTCTTTATTTTCTAAATCTGCATTTTTTTGCGCATCTGTGATTGCTTGGTTGAGTTTGCCTTCAGTTATGATCAAGTTGTTTTTGTTAGTTGTGGCTAGATCATTCAATTTTCTGATTTCTTTTTGCATCGATGTAAAAGTATCCAACACGTATGTCGAAAACCCAGCGGCCATCACAATTATAGTAAGTACAATCGGTATGATTTTATCCCATTTTTTAGCAAAGAAATTACTGCAAGCTTGAAGAGTCTCATTCATAACTAAGTGTCCTCAATGAATAATGGAGCCACGGCGTACACATCCAACTGCACACAGCATACACACCTGTACAATGCATATCAATCAACATAACCTTGACATCATTCGGTCGCCTGCTTTCATCTCCCCGGAGGTGGAAAATGAGCTTAACAACAGGCACAAGGGATTTGCGAATGATTGAGCAGGTGATTACGCATCCACAGTGGGAAATGCCAGCCGGGCTGTATAAGGGCCTGCCCGCTTCAATGGCTGAGATCGTATTTAAGCAGGTAGAAGATCCTAAGACCCCGGGCAAGAAGGTCTACGCCTACAGTGCTCGCAAGCGTTCTATTGCAGCCCGAATCCTCACCCACATGCACCAGCAGAACATCAATGCGGCCCCTCCCGTTCAGGAGCATGACGTCCACGTATCCGGCGATCTGCACACCACGTTGGAGCAGATGGATCAAGCCAATCTGTCTGATGAACAATTAGAGAAGCTGGCAGCCGCTGCCCCGGTTCTCGATCGCCTTAAAGCAATGCAGTCGAACGATGATAACTGATGGTCACCGATGTTGTTTATTCCGAAGCCGATTATCAGGCAGCAGACGCGGCCCGCATCCTGCTGGCGACGCGTAAGGCCCGCGCTGGTGATCCGTTCGATTGGATTGAGTATCAGTGGGGCCGGATCTTCTATGCCAAGGACATCGTTGCCAATCCGTCCCTGCTCTCTGAAATCTACCAGATGCGGGAGCGGAAGCAGCGGTACCTGATTCTGGATGACTTCCAAGTGGACATGATTCGCTCCATCTTCGATCCATCCATCCGTGAGGTTTACGTCAAAGGAAATACCGGATGTGGTAAAGGTGGGGCTGCCGGCATCATCATCTGCACCTACTACTGCATTTATCCCGATGCTCGGATCGTGATTACCCGTGATTCGTACAAGAAGGCCGTGAACGTCATGTTTGCCGAGGTCGATTCATGGTGGCGTAAAATGCGCTATACGCCACCCTTCTATGAACTACAGGCTACTGGAGTCACAGATAAGAATAGTAAAAAGCACGAAGTTGTTATCAGTTCTCCTAAGACCGGAGAAGGATTTTCTGGATCACACTCTCCGCATGTGCTTTATGTGTTTGATGAGGCTACTGCCCCGGTTCTAAATGGGCGTTACTCTCTGGCAAACACACAATCTAAAAAGTTCCTGGCAATGGCGAATCCTCGCACCACATCAGGCAAGTTCCGCGCAGGTTTTGACTTGGCAGATGAAGACGAAAAGGATAAGTCACAAACACTAATTGGGCCATATGGCAGGCGACGACTGATTACGATCGGCGGTAATGACTGCTTGAATGTTAAAATGAAATGTCTGCAGGACTCGGTTTCTCCCAAAGGTGGCATCGAAATTGGTGGTCGTCGATACGAACCTGGCCAGCTGATAGATAATGCGGACATGGTGAAGGTAGAGCCAATCATCCCCGGGCAAACTACATACGACACATTCTTGGGGCACCTTGAAAATCCTGATCCGTTCTTTGTACGTACTTTTGCCCATGGTAAATTTCCAGACGAAGATCCTGACAAGCAGCTCATCTTCCGACGCTGGCTCAAGGAGCCTAATCGACTCTGGAAGAAGTGGCATAAAGTTCACAGAAAATTCAAAGAGAAAGCCATTCAAGGCAGACTGCTCTCCAGCCATGTGCCTAAGGTACTGAATTCTATGCTGCCCGTAGAAGCGTTCGGTCTCGATGTGGGAGCTTCAACCAATGGTGATGCCTCTGTGCTTACTGCAGGTGGTAAAAACGGCATCAGGGAGCAACTGGAAGATCATATTGATGATGCAGAGGGCCTGGCTGATTGGGTTGTTGATTCAGCACGGAAACACTACAGGATCGACCTCAAGAAGGGTAGCCATCCTGTTGGCGTCGACATGGACGGCATCGGCTGGGGAGTTGTCTCTATCCTCAAGAAGCGGGGCGTGAAAGTTGTTGAGGTGCGAGGCAATGCCACTCCTGAGGTTGATCCTAAACGGTATGCCAATCTGCGAGCGGAGAACTATGGCGAGTTGGCAAAGCGATTGAATGAAAAGGGACAATGGAAAGGATTGCCGTTTCTCATGCCGCCCAGTGATGCCCTGGAATTAGAGCTGACAGCACCGGAGAAGATTATGAGCTCAGACGGTTTCAAATTTGCTATTAGCCCAAAACGAAAGGTTACTAACAAGGAAAATCAACCAGAGTCAGTTCATGAAAAGATCGGCAGATCACCAGACCGAGCTGACTCAGCAGTTTACTTTTACCGAGCATTGCGATTCGTGGGTGTGTCCCTCGATTCGATTCTCGAAAACGAAGAATTCTTTTAAGGACTATGAGTTATGGAAGTTACATCATCAAACAGCCAGCTGGTCAAACACAACAAGGAGCTGCCTGAAGACAAGCGGAGTTCGCACGTTCTGCTGAAATTCGCGAAGCCAATCCGGTCATCGCAAACGAAAGAGTTCTTCCGGATCCACCTGACCCCTGAGATGCACACCAAGGGTGAAGAGGGTTTCCAAACCGAGATCCTTCAGGGTTCTCGATCGCAGAAAGGTGGCCTCTGCAAGAACTGCGGCCAGCAGATGGACCGACCCGCAGAGGCATGGTGTATCTGTCGCAATGATCGCTGCAAGAATGCCGGAAAGCGGGTTTATACCGGAAAGCCGCGCGGGGTGATTGGTGTGCTGATCTTCCCTGACTTCGTCTGTGATGTGGCCAGTGAGACCGAAACACTGGTGAACGGCAATCCGTTTGACGTCCTCAGGGGAAAAATGACGCTGCAACAGTTCTCTCAACTCCCCACCTACCAGGTCGAGAACAAGGTCGAATTCGTTAATCAGTGTTTACTTCAATTGGACCGTCGCTACCCTGATTCCGTTTTAGCCGGTGTGTACCGCGCAGCAGGGACTATTTGTGACATGAATCATTGGACTATGGAATGACGGAGAAACGGAAACAGCGTGAGGTCAAAGTAGAACGTGCTGTGCTGCGGAAGTTCAGGAGGCTGGAAGAGCAGAATGAACTTCTGCGGCAGCGGGTTCAGCACCAGGATGAATCAATCGCAGCACTGCGGGATGTCATTCAGACATTCCAGGCGAGGACAAATCTGGAGGGGGCGATTCATAAAACCGAACTGCAGGCGTTAATTAAGGCAGTCACTAATGAGCAATAGATTTCTGGATTCATTCAGTCCCCAGGTCAGCCAGAATGCGGGAGGCCCCGATCTGCCGACGATCATGTCCATGCCGTCGATGCGTTCGAATTTCAGTTCAATGCAAAAGGAACAGGAGCAGCTTGCCTCATACGAGTTGTGGAATTACATCGCGATCAATCGCATTGCCACAACGACTTCCAAGTCGTTCCCCATGTTCGGCGTACCAGTCAAGACCGAACCGGGCATGAAACTGCACCTGGACCTGAGGCAGAAAAAGCATATCAGGCAGAATTATAGTGGGGTGCTGCAGTCAGAAGCATATGATTTAAAGCCGATTCCAGACACAAACCCGTTGGTCAAGTTGTTTGAGACCTGCAATGAAATGGACTGGTGGGAAACACTGGCCTACGAAACGCACATGTTCTGGCAGCTGACGGGGTACTTTTACTGGTGGGTAATCCCCAACGGAATTGGCTTGCCGGCTTCCATCATCGTGATGCCCAACGATTGGATGCAACCGATGTTTAACCATGCCGGTTTTCTTGATCACTGGCTGGTGACACCAGAAGGTCAGGCGCGGCAGTTCAGGATTCCTGCTGATGAAATCAAAATCTGTGGATTCAAGAATCCTCATTCGAAGTATAAAGGTTTCTCCCCTACGGAAGCGGGAGCAATCTGGATTGACAACACGAAGTCGATTGAGAGAAGTCGCTGGCACTCGTTCAAGAATTCAATCAACCCGTCTGTCGTTCTCAATCTCGGTGATACCTACAACGCTCAGATCACTAAAGAAGAGATCCGGCGCATCAAAGAGCGTGTGATGTACCGCATATCCGGCGTGGAAAATACATCAGAGCCCTTCCTTGTCCCACCTGATATGAAGCTGGACAAACTACACTATGCCCCCAAAGAGCTGGATTTTTCAAATTCTTCCGACTCGGTGCGTGATGCTGTCTTTGCTCTACGCGGGGTTCCCAAGGCTCTGGCTGGGATCACTACAGACGTGAATCGCTCTGTGGTTGAGACCGCTTATCTGATCTTTTACGAAACGACCATCAATCCGCTGAACCGATTGCTGGCCGGTTTTATCACGCACAACATCGCTGTGAAGTTCGACCCTCGGATCGTTTGTTATTTTGAAGACTGTTCCCCAGAAGATTGGGAGCGACAACTCAAAGAGGACGAACTCGACTTCAAGATCGGGGCCCTGTCTCCCGACATGCAGTTGGTAAAACGCAATCGACAACCGCTCAACACCCCCGCATCGAAATCCACCTACATCGCGTCCAGCTTCACCCCGCTAGATGACGCACTGGCCATGGATGACCTGGATGACGAGGACGATCCACCAGAGCCGCCTGAGGAACCGGACGATGACGACAGCGACGAAGAATAGACTTGAGCCATTCTTCGCTCAGAAGTCGAAGAAAGACGCAGCGTACAAACGCCGGCGTCGGATTGGCAAAAGCTGGCGACGGACCTACGATCCGACTGAATCCCGGGTGCTGAAAAAACAGAAATCGTTTTGGAACGGCGTATCCAAAGGCGTCATGGCGCGCGTGAAGAAAATCGACAAAACGGGCTTTGCTGTCGATGACATCTTCAAACCGTCCGACTACAAAGCACCATTCAACCGCCTGATGATCCCTGAGTGGAATCGGATGATCTACCGCGGCGTTGAGTTCGAACAGCAGTGGTTTGATGCCCAGGAGATTGACCAGCGTTTTCTTGCTCAGATAGTTCAAGACGTCTCTCTGGAAGACGCTGCCCCCCCGCCATCGATTCGCGTTGACATGTCTCCGGAGCTGCAGCGCAAGGTCAAAAAGTTTCTGACGGACCGGGAAGTTGGCGTCTGGTCAAACGTTGGCGAGACCTCGAAAAAGAGCCTCAGGCGAGCGATCGAGAAAGGTAACAAAGCGGGCGATAGCATTGACGAAATGGCTAAGCGCATCCGAGGCGTTTTAAACAATCAGACAAAGTACACATCCCGCCGTATTGCCCGCACGGAAGTCACTGGGTCCATGAATTATGGTCAGCAGATCACCCGCACGGAAATTGGAATTGACAAGAAATGGTGGATTAGCACTATCGACCAGCTAACACGCGGAGTCAAACCCGGTGATCGGTTCAACCACATCGCAGCGGATGGCCAGATTGTGAAGAACAATGAAGCCTACACGGTCAGTGGTGAGAAGCTGATTCACCCGGGAGACAGCTCACTCGGAGCATCTGCAGGAAACATTATTCATTGCCGCTGCACGTCAGTGGCCTACTTTGACTGAGGAATGAAATCAATGGCTAAAAAGTCAACCAAAGGCCCGTTCAAGGTGAAATACCAGATCCTCGGACGAAAACCTGAAACCCGGAACGTCATCATTCCTGAACCGAAATCGGATCAGGCCGAACAGGATGAAGCGATTAAAAAAGTGTTGGCTGGTGAGTACAAAGTACCGGTGCCAGCTGTGAAGATCCTGCCACAGCCTACCCCCGCAAAGCCTATTGAATTCGAAGGGACGGACACTGCCGAGGGCGAAAACAAAAAGGGGCCAATGACGGTCGATAAAGTCCGTGCATTGAAAAGGCCGGAACTGATCGAATTTGCTGCGGTTAACGAATTCGACCTGGGTGAAGACCCTGCCACGCTCTCTGAAGAAGACTTGCGTGATATCGTCGCCATGATGTTCGAAGATCGCCAGAAAGGTCTTGAAGCCGAGAAGTAAACCGAATCTTCTGAAATTGCCAGATAGTTCACTGAAACACCCGATGGAGTTAAATCATGCCTGCTGCAACTGTTATTGAAGATGATTTGGATCAGGAAGCCGAATTCGTTTCGGATCTCGAATCGATCCAATCTGACATGATGTCTCATGCACCAGAGCTGGTGTCTCCATCGGGTCACTATTTTCAGAGAGACCAGGCAGCAGTCTGCCAGGCATCTGATGGCGGGGCAATGACCGCCGATTTTGTTATTGTCACTCGTCCCAACGAGCAGAACCGTCAGGGCAATATGTTGCAACTGACAAAAAACAAGTACGGCAACGGCATTGTGACTGACTACTACGAGCAGAATCCCGTCGTGCTCTACGATCACGGCTTCAGTGGCATCACGCTCCCGGTCGGGTTGAGTCGCAATCCCAACGGGAAACTGGCTCTCAAGATCCAGAAAACCAAGGCCGTTGCCACAGTCTACTTCTCCAAGCTGCCTCATGCAGAACCGATCTTTGCCTGTGTTGATGAAGGCACGCTGCGGATGGCCTCCATCGGCTTCAACGTCCTGAAAGCCATGCTGGGCAAGCAGCCGAATAAAGAGCAGTTGGCAGAAGGCGTCGAACTCTGGAACGGCTGGCGCGGTTACGACTTCGTAGAAACTGAGATGCTGGAGTGGTCGATCACACCGATTGGGGCAGACCGTGGTGCACTCAAGCAGGCTTTGGAACGCGGTAAGGTCCACGATGTCAAGCTGCCCCCGTTCATGATGCAATCGTTCAAGCAGGCGATCGGTGACGAAAGAGATGTCTGGTCTCCTGGCATGGATTTCATGCAGCTGAATATCGGTGGCGTGGTTGAAATGAAAGGTTCTCATGAACAGATCAGCCAGTTCCTCAAGTCGGATTCGGCTGAGATCCTGCAAAATATTGGCAAAGAATTCTCGGGCCAGCGACAAAAACCTGAAGAAAGTGTTGACTCGGATCGGGAAGAAGTTATCAAACCTGCAGAAACACAGTCTGGGAAGACTGAAGAACCACAGTTGATTCCCGTCGAATATTTAGGAAATCATGTGGTTCAACAGTTGAATCAGACAAAGCAACAGCAGCAACAGGTTGCAGACAGCCTCACACAATCGGTTATGAAATCAGTCAATGAGATGTTGGAGCCGATTCAAAAAGGTCAGCAGCAGTTGCAGCAACAACTTAAAGACATGACGGGTAAAGTGGGTTGAACGGTGATCAACGAGCAGAGAGACGCAAGCAGCTGATAACGGCACTTGCTGTGCTCATTGAAAAAACAGAAGACATTCCTTTCTGTTCTGCCAATCTGGAATTCAAAGTGAAAGATGGAAATATAGTTCACTTCGACACGTCAATAAAGCAATCGCACAAAGTTACATAACGCCGGTTAGGGAAGTTCGGCCATCCCGCTTGACTCATAATCAAGAGATCGCTGGTTCAAATCCAGCACCGGCCATTTAACTCGTTTTCGGGTATTGGAAGAACCAAACCTCGTATCACATTCATTTGTGGTGCGAGGTTTTTTTATTGCACTTACGGGAGTTTGATCATGACCTGGTTCCAACGAATGATGTTAGGTTTTTGCGTTCTGATGGACGAAGCCACAGACGGCACACAAGGCACAGGCGGTGGGACTGCAACCGCTGATCCTCCCCAGGGTGGAGGCGGGGGCACTCAGACACAGTCTCAGAATCAGCCTGCTAATACCGGGTTTACCGCTGATCAATTGCAGTCAGTGACCACAGCGATTACTCAGGCCGTTCAGGAACAGGTGCAAACACTGGCCGATAATCAGGCCAGATTGCAAGCTGAGGTCGAGCAGCTTTCCAAGCCGCGCACGAATGGCTCTCAAATGTTCGGAGCTCCCGGAATTCGCCAAGGTGAAGACCCAATGTCGTCTCGCGGATTCCAGACAGCCCGCGCCATGATGATGGTAAAGGGGGAACTGGAACCGGAGAATTGTAAGGTCGAAACAGACCTCAGCCAGAAGCTTGTTGACTTCTACTGCAAGCAGGGTTTTGCACGAGCAGCCCAAAATTCGGTGTTTATCCCAATGGCATCTTCTGAAATTGCCATGAATGACACTGGACTGGCGACTGAAGTCCGACAGTGCATGGCCGCTGGTGTGCAGGGTGCTGATATTGGAATGGCTGCTCACATGGCTCAGCAGATGGGATACGAGCGTGACCGCGTCAATCAATCATTGAGCGTTTACGATGACACTGCTGGTGGTATCTGGACCCGTTCCGATATCTCTACTGAGTTCCTGCCCTTGATTCGGAACATGGAAGTCATGAGCCGATTGGGAGCTCGCACGTTGACGCTGCCACCCAATGGTGCGTTTAACATGGGATCTCAGACCAGTTCCACTGTTGGTTACTGGGTGGGTGAAAAAGGCACGATCACCGGCAGCACCTTTGGTACTGGCCTCAAATCGATGCGGGCCAAAAAATGTGCGGCCCTGGTCACCTATCCGAATGAGTTCGTGCGGTTCGCTTCGGCGTCTGTTGAAGCATTCATCCGTGCCGATGTGGCCCTGACACTCGCACTGCTGATTGATGATGCTGCACTGCAAGGTGTGGGATCGGATCTCAAACCAAAGGGGATCATCAACTACAGTGGTATTCAGACTCATACTGCGGGGACTGTGGCAACAGACGGTAATACGTTCGAGCCAGAAGACCCGAATATGATGCTGGGCAAACTGGAAGACTCCAACTTCGACATCGACCGCCTGGGTCCGAAGTGGCTGATGCGTGGAACGATGTGGCGTAACATGCTCAATCGTCGAGCTGGCTCTGGCTATGCTGCTGATGACGGTAAGGGAGCATGGTTGTTCCAGGCAAATCGTGATGACATTTCCAAGGGTGCTCCATCCATGCTGAATGGCCATCAGGTCGTACGTTCGTCTCAAGTTTCAAACGAACGCACCAAGGGCTCTGGAACCGACCTGACGTACATCCTGTTGGGGATCTGGCAAAACCTGATCATCGGTCGGCATGGGGTTCTCGAGGTAGCAACTGCCGACCAGAACGGAAACAACTTCGAAACAGACCAGCGTTCCATTCGCTTCATTCAGCACGTGGATACATCGGTCACTTACGAAGAGTCATTCGTGATGTGTGACAGCATCAATATGGATCTGCCTGGCTATTAGTCCGCTGCGTGCTGAGTGTGAGACTGGGCCCCCTCAGCTTGCACTCAGCCCGGTGGCTTTCATGAAATCATTTTTTCTCTTTAGGAATAGAAACATGGCTCAATCACCTTTAATGGACATGCTGTCCAACGCCCTGCTGGGTAAGTCGATTCTCCCTGGCGTGTCCCTATCAGGAACGACTCCAGCCAACGGTTCATCGTTCGACTGCGATAACATGATTGGTTCTGTTCACGGTCTGTTTGCAGTCGGGGCTGCGACAGGATCGCCCACCAGTTTTACAGTCACTTGCAAGCTGCAGGAGTCCGATTCTGGATCTGGTGACTGGACAGACCTGGCAACACAGTCTGCACTCGTGCTGGATGCAGATGGCGAAGTCGGCATCATTCGCGGTGTGCGTGCCAAGCGCTATGTGCGAGCTGTCGCCACTCCAGCGTTTGTGGATGGTACCAGCCCGACTGCACCTGTCTCAGCTCAGATCTGTGGTCAGAAGCAAACCGTCAGCTAATCCGGGTTTCTGGTTTATTAATAGATTCGAGCCCGTAGTTAACGCTACGGGCTTCTTTTTGTTCTCGAGGTAGCAATGGCTTTGACGACACTGCCGAAAGTAAAGGTTCACCTGGGCATTTCCAATTCTGCTCAGGATGATCTGTTGAACCAGCTGATCACTGAGGTGGAATCGGTGATCCAGCACTTCACCAGTCGCAAGAGCTTTGATTCTGCTTCCAGGACCGAGTACCTGGACGGTAACGGTAAAGATGAGCTGTTCCTTGCCCATCGTCCCTTAACGAGCGTGACAGGCGTGTGGGTGGATCCAGACGGCTATTTCGGCAAGGGGACCGACGCCTTCCCATCTGATTCAGCATGGACTGAAGGGGGCGAGTTCGTTCCTCAGTCAGAAGAAGCCAACGAACAGAACGCGTCGATGCTGATTTCCCTGAATCGCATCTGGCCTGAAGGGCGCGGGAATATCAAGGTCACCTACACGGCAGGTTATGAGACCATCCCAGCAGACTTGGAACTGGCTGCCAACACGCTGGTGGCGTTGCTTCGCAAAGGACGGAAAGAGGGTGGGATGCTCGCCTCAGAGCGGCTTGATCAATACTCGTATCAGCTGCTTTCGCACCAGAATTCCAATCTGTACCCCGAAGCTGGCACCGTTCGTTCAATTCTCGCGAGGTACCACCAATGAGCTTTGAAGACCTGCTGGATTATGAATGCACGATTAGACGATCCACAGTCACAGACGATCATGGTGTGGAAACCAAGGGCTGGTCGGATTCCTCAACAGGTGTTGCCTGTGCGATTCAGGAACGCGCCGGATCCATTCAGTCATCCAAAGTCGGACAGTACCACGAATACACAGCAGTGGGCTACTTTCTGCCAGACGTCGATCTAAAACCACGTGGCGGTGATGACAAGTTTGATTTGATTGTGCTTACAGCCCCCTCTTCCATGTCTGGCTTTACCTACCAGGTGATTCACGTTGGTGATGAATCCGGGCGCGGGCATCATTTGAAAGCCTATTTGAAGCGGGTTCCTTCAGCATCATGATTACCTTAGGTCGTGAATTTGAGACTGATCTGAAAGAGCTGGAGACCCTGCTCTATCGCTGGAGTACCGAAGCAGAAACAGAACTCAAGCAGTCATTGCGCAAGATCGGTGCACGAACCCAGGCAGAGGCGGTAATGCGCGTGCCCGTTGAGACGTCCAATCTCAAGCAGAAAATTCTCTGGAACCTGTACCAGCAGGCGGGTGAGTGGTTTGTTGAGATCGGCACGAATGTGATCGATTATCCTGAGTTTCTGGAATTCGGCACTGAATACATTGCCAGCGGTCGGGTCAAACAACTGGGGACCTCGCCGTTGCTGACCGATCAGCAGGCGGTACATAACTGGCCTGCCAAGTCTGGCAATGCAACTGAACTGACCTCGGTGCGGATTGATACGAGCGGTGGGGCTAAAGGTCGATTGCGAAGTTCCAAAGGCAAGTTTCTCAAGGCCCGACCACAGGAACAGATGCCGTGGCTGCGTCCGGCGTTTAATAAGAATCGTGCCTGGGCAATTGCATTGCTTGATCAGGCTTTAGCTCCCCCTCGTTCAAGGCAAAGGAATATCGCATGACACGGCAATTCGAAGACTATCTGGCGAATTCACTCAGTCGCGGCTACCGGAATCACCGTCTGACATGCCGCGAAAATAATGGCCGAATCGAGTGTGAGGTCGGTCCGGAAGGAGAAAAGCCGGAATTAGCCTTTACAGCGTTTGGGTGCGTGGTACGAATTCGCCCAGAGGATACATCAGATGAGCCTGGATGAACCACAAAAAGCATTATGGACGGCACTGAAGGAAGACAGTGGCCTTACTGCCTTAATCGGTGAAAGCCGAGTCAGAAGAGGTTGGCCGAATTCAACACCAGTGTTTCCGTTTATTTCGCTCCAGTGGAACAGCAACACGTCAATACCGGGAGCGACCTATGTAGGCCGTCGCAGGATAAACCTGCAGATCAATATTTACTCGATCGACCCGCATTTGAATGAGCAAGTCGAAGGCTATCTGATCAATAACTATTCGATCCCATTGAAGAAGCCAGCAGGTATTGAGTCAACAAACTATCGCATTACAGAGATGCATCAGGTTGATGATTCACACGCGTTGGAATTCAAGATCGATACGGAAGACAACTTTATTCAACATCTGGCCAGTTCATGGAGACTGACAGTAAAGCCTAAATCTGAAGGGGTTTAATCATGGCAAGTGACGTAGACAATGTATTAGGTGGTCCTGGTTATGCAACTCTCGGAGGCACTGCCATCGGCCATAGTCAGGGCGGCATTACTGCGAAGTTCAGCCCCAAAACCAGACCAGTTACGGTGGATCAATATGGGTCCACTCCAATGAACCTGCGACACACTGGCGATGAATGCCGGATGACGATCCCATTCGCGGAGTGGTCGGCTGCCGCACTCGCCGAAGTCTATGCAGCCGGCAACGACCAGACTGCTGGATCCGGCGCGGCGTACATCGGCATTGGCCGCAGTGCCGGCTACATCTACACGGCTCAAGCTGCTGAAATCATTCCATTCTTAACTGCGGAAGCTGCCAAGAAAATCACATTCAACCGGACCGTCGCCATCGGCGAATTCGAGATCCCCTTCAACAACGAAGCGGATCGGATTTTCAATGTCGAATTCGAATGCCTTGGAGATGAGTCTGCTGACGATGGCGAGTTAATTGGCAACATCCAGTTTGCCGCCGCGTAATACCGGGCGCCGGGGGCCGTCGTGGTTGCCGACACCGCGGCGGTCTCTGCTCCTGTTCTCTCATATTGGAAGGATTTGTCATGTATCCCATAGTTGCACAAGAGCGTGCAGTCGCTCTTGTTGAAGAAGTTAAGAAATTTGTCGATGGCGAGTCAGAATTCGCTGTTGTTGAGCGATCGCACAGAGCGCTCTTGCGGTGCTGTGGTGGGAAGCTGGGAGATGATTCACGGCTTGCCTTTCGTGATCTGAAGCAGGCCGTTGATGAATGCAAAGACGTCAGTCAGTCAGCCAAGGTCTTCATCCAGGCACTGGCTCACGAGTTCGAATCATTGCACGGCGAACTGACAAAGCAGGCTGCTAAGCCAGCAGATCCACAGCCAAAAACGCAGCCAAAGAAATCAGAGAAACCCGACAGCAAGTAGGCTGCCGGGACTGTTCATTTAAAAACCTCAGAATAAAAAGCGGACTAACAATTATGAGCGAAGTTATCAAAGTTCCATTAAGCAACGGAACTGAACTGGAAATCGGAGAGATGAGCCTGCAGGGCTGGTTCCTGATTAAACGAGAGATCATGTCTCTGTTATCAGACGAAGCATCTCAGGGCATCCTCAGCGTGATTCTGGGAGAGATCCAGGGCAGTGACGACATCAAGCTGGACTATACCACATTGGCACCGGCAATCCCGCGTTTGATCGGCTTGTTCTTGCAAACGATCGACACGAACACGCTCTATCTGGCTGAAGAGTGTTGCGTCAAAAAGCCTGAATTCTCACTTGAGAAAATGGGATTGCGAGCCAGCGACGGATTGAAATTGCGTGCGGCGGTTATTGAAGCCAATGACTTCATGGAGTTTTTGAGATTGGAAAAAAACTCACTTATCGCGGCGATTCCAAAGGAGCACCGCGAATCAATCGAAGAGACCTTTTCTCAACTTGCTGGCACGTTCAATGGGAATCCGTCCTCGCCAGAGCCTACGGCTGGACCCCCAGCGTAATCCGGGGGCTGCGTGTTCGGGAATTTTACACTCACTTTGTCACTATCAAACGGGAAGAAGCAAACAGGATTAACTGGCAGTTTCAGGCAGCCGCTCATACGAAGTGGGAGCCTGACAACATTAAGTCGGTTTACTTAGACATCCAGAAGCAGGCCAATGTCGGCTTTGAAATGCAATCGGTTTATGAAACGGTCGATTATCAGGATCGTATCAACATGATTGGTTCCGCAATTCACGATCAGGGCCAGGAATGGATTGACTCACACTCGGGTGAAATCGCGTGGTTAAAAGAAAACGGCTTGACGCCACAGGAAGCAGAACAGCAGTTTACGGATTGGATCACTAATGCCAGGTCAAACATCGATCAATCTGAACGACGGCACGGCATCGGTGGACATCGCCGGACCTGATGCGACGACAGAACCTCGGTTGCTCCCCATGTGGGTGACAGGCCAATCTGCTGATCACACGCGATACGTCTACCAGAAGACTTCACGCAAGACCTGGCAATGGCGATTGGCCTTCCGTAGCCTCACGCTGGAAAACCGTAAAGAACTGGAAGACTTCTTCACCGATTCGGTCAAAGGTCCGACTAACACTTTCACATTGACTTACACGGATGGGACTGAATATGCGAATGTTCGCTTTATTGATACTGAGCTGCGCTGGTCTCGGGATGACTCCAACACATTTGGGATCACTCTCACCATTGAATCGACTCAGCAGCCGGAAGCGAACGGAACGACGACGACCACTACTACTACCACGACCACGACGACCACGGCACCTCCCACGACGACCGCACCTCCTACGACGACAGCGGCACCGACAACAACCACGACCACCACCACAACGACGACCACGACTGCTGCACCTACGACGACCACAGCAGCCCCTACGACAACAACGGCAGCGCCAACCACCACAACGTCTGCTCCCACGACCACGACTTCCGAACCGACCACCACGACAGCGGAACCAACTACTACGACTGCTGAGCCGACTACGACAACTGCAGAACCAACAACCACGACCAGTGCGCCAACGACTACGACAGGAGTACCGACCACGACCACGTCGAGTCCGACGACCACAACATCAAGTCCCACGACGACTACGACTACGACGACCACCACCACAACCCAACCGCCTGAGCCAACAACAACGACCAGTGAGCCCACGACAACAACTGCGGAGCCGACGACTACGACAGCTGCGCCAACCACGACAACGGCTGCCGGTACGACGACCACCGCAGGTCCGACCACAACTGCAGGAGGTACCACGACGACGGCCGTCCCGACAACCACGACAACTGGTGTCCCGACCACGACCACCACAACTGGGGCCCCAACCACAACAGCAGCTCCAGATCCGAACTGTGCTTGTAATCCTGCACCGCCTGACACCTTGTACGTTGAGTTTCAGTCTGAGGGCAAGAAGCTAATGGTGATGACAAGAGCATCATCCTCAGTCCCTTGGACGACCGGTGCTGTGGATGGTGATGGTGATGCATTCAGCTTTCAGTGTATTGATGGCGAATGGTGGCTGACATGGACCAATATTGAAAACACGTCGAGCAATCCAGCAGCCTCTACATCATGTACTGGACTGCTCGGTCAGTTCTCATATCCATTCCCTGCTGAGTTGATTTACGTAACCGATTACGATCCTACTGCTTAAAGAATTCCAGTATGAGTTCCACAATCCACGCACTTAGAGCAATCGTCAGTACGAAGACGGCTGGCTTTGTGCGCGGAATGAAGGCGGCAATCTCTGCGACTCGTCAGCTACGTCAGCAGTGGGTGTCTGCCGCCAAAGACACGGCTTCTGCAGGGGCCAGAATCGTCATGGTGATTGGTGCCATTGGCCTGATCTCTGCGACCACATTCGGTAAATTCGAACAGACGATGACCCGCGTTGGGGCAGTGACTCGCACATTGGGAACCCGCGATTTCAAAACTCTTGAAGATGCGGCTCGTGATGCTGGCCGAACCACGGTATTCACGGCAACGCAGTCTGCAGAGGCAATGGAGAAGCTGGGACTGGCTGGCCTGAAGGTGAATGAAATCACCACGGCATTAAAGCCAACACTGCAACTTGCTTCTGCTGCTCAGCTTTCGATCGCGCAGGCCGCAGACATTAGTGCGAAGACAATGCGTGCCTATGGCGCGGAAGCGAAAGACCTGACGCATATCAACGACGTTTTGGCCGCAACATTCACCAGCTCCAATACTGATTTAACGCAGCTTGCGGAAGCGTTGAAGATGGTAGGGCCGGTTGCTAACTCTGTGAACGTGAATCTCAGAGATACAGTTTCCATTTTAGGCATCATGGGTGATGCAGGCTTTCAGGCTTCGCTCGCAGGTACTGCACTGCGAAACGCATTCATTCATATCGCTAACCCGTCTGCAAAAGCCAATAAGCTTTTGAAAGACATGAATATCAATACAGCTGGCCCACTGATTGATACTCTGAGTCAATTGGAAATGGCATTGCGAAGCGTTGCTAACCCGCAAGAAAGGCTGGCAATTGTTTCGGAAATATTTGGCGTTCGTGCTGGGCCGGCAATGATTGCGGTGTTGGACCGTGGAACGGATGCAGTACGGGAATTCGCTAAAGGGATAAATGAAGCAGCTGGATTGACAGCTAAAATGGAAGAGGCCAATCTAAGCACGCAGGTTGGCCAAATCGAATTGCTGAAGTCATCCATTTCGGACCTGGTCATTGAGATAGGTGAGCATCAGAGCGACGCTCTTGTAGGTGCAACAAACGAATTTAAAAAATACCTGGAAGAGCATAAGCCGGGAATTGTAGAGAAGGTTTCGAACGCAACCATCGCCTTGGTTAACGGTTTGAAGAATCTTGTTCAATGGCTCAATGAGGCATCGCCTGGCTTGAAAGAAGCCTGGGATATGATGGCTGGCTTCATGGGGCCGATACGGGATTTTATTGCAGCACACCCCGGAATCCTGGCTACCATGCTGGCGCTGAAAGCAGTCAGTGCATTGGGAGTTACTCAGGCAATCACAAGTCTGGGAACTGCTCTTGCAGGTTCAGTATCTGGTCTCGCCGCGTTCATATCATGGGTAAGAGCAGCAAGTGTATCGACAAAGTTATTTTCTGCCTCGATAGTCACACTTCAAACGGTTCTTGGAATCGGAGTTGTCGTTGCTCTGGCTATGGCCTTGAAAAAAGTAGCTTCATGGGCTCAAAAGAACTTTGGTGTTTTCAATCCGTTAATTGCAATTTACCGTGAATTCATGTCCGTCGTTTGTGATGTCAGTGGCATCATTAGGCGCGAACTCGGACCGGTTTTTTCAGATATCAGCAACATAGTCAGTAACGAATTGATGCCAGTTCTAAAAGAGATCTGGGTCGAAACAAAAAACGAGTTGCTACCTGCATTTGCTGATATGGCCCGCACTCTCGCAAAAGCTTTATTCCCGGAATTCAAGAAGTTTGCACAGATCATCAGGGATGAAGTCATCCCGATGGTTCGCACCATGATACCAAGCTTCAAGAACATCTTGAAAGCGATAGGTGATCTGGTCGTTGCCGGATTCAAAGTTGCAACACCGGTAATGCGAGAGTTGGTAAAATTCGGATTCTGGGCATTGCACGGTGCCATTGTTGCAGTTACTGAGGTTGTAGGATTTGCAGTTGACGCTCTCGCTGGTATGGCAAATCTGATTGATTCCACATTGACACCTGTGCTAAAAGCGCTCGGTATTGAAATGGATAAAAATCAGGAGAAACTAGAAAAGGAAATCAAGACGCTCAAGGAGCGTAATGATCTCGAAAAAGATCGCACCAAGGCAGTGAAAGACGCCGTCGAGGATGCAAAGAAGATTGCTGATGCTGCAATAAACATGGGGACTGGAGAAGACCCAAAGAAACAGTTAATAGCTTTATTAAATGCGCGACAGAGGATTGAGCAGATTGCTGCCGAAGCACATGACGCATTTAAGAAAGGGTTGATAGAAGAAGAGGATCTTAATCGAGTCAAAGAATTGGAAGGAACACTTAGCCAGGTAGCCAAAAGGTTTTTTGAAGCCAAGGCGACTTTCGATCAATCACGATCCTTGCAGGACAACGCGCCGTTTACCCCAGTCGATCAGGCGGCGGAAGGGCAGTCAGCAATTCAGGCTGAAGTTGATCCAAATGAAATTGCAAACATCCTACGCGATTCCAGGCGGGATGCCAAAGACAGGGAACTCCCGGGCTTCTCAAAAGTCAGGGACTTCATTGACCTCGGCCCCACACAGGAACAGTTCAATCAGTTCCTCGGCACCATTGAGGGTATGACGCCACAGATCCGGCAGGACATCTCAGAGCTATACGATTACATTCTCCAGGACGGAGAGTTTACTGCGAGTGAGATGGACTATCTTGCAACCAGAACGGCCAGCCGACTTCAACGGCAAAGCCAGTTTGAAGACGAACGTGAACGCAAACAGGAAGTCTACAAGCAGTCATTACAGCAACTCGGGACGATGATGCAGGGACTGAAAGGTAAGATCCCCAATCGCGTTCTCGAATCTCTGGCCGGTTCGTTCAACTCGCTACGTGAACAATTCCGCGATGGTAAGATCGGCATCGACGAATACAAGTCTGGTGTATCAGCCCTGACGAAAGAGACACAGAAAGCAGCCGATGCTGCCAAAGCTGCCGCAGCTGCAGAAGAACGCAAGCGGTTGATTCAGGGTAAGTTCTCCGCAAAGGATTTCAAAACGGCGTTAGAAGACCGGATCATTGCCTTCAGGCAACAGCAGTTCTCCAGCGCGGTAGAGCGTTCCTTCAATGCCATGTTTGGCTTCAATCAGCAGATGGGACTGGCCACAGAAGGCTTCGGCCAACTTCGCAGCGGTCTGGATGGATTCGGTGATAAGCTGGGTTCTGCCTTTGGTGGTGTCTCACAGGTCTCTGACCAGGCCATCCAGACACTTCGCTCGTTCTTCAGTTCAACACAAGGTCAGGCTGCCAACCTGCGGAACCAGATCACTCAACTTGAGCAGAACATGACGCTCGTTGATACCTATTCGGCACGCAAGCGAATTCAGGACATGATTGACAATCTGCTCAATCAACTGGACGCCGTCACCCAGGCACCACCTCCAACGTTCTCGGGAGTTACAGGCAACAACTTCTTTAAAGACCCGGGCCTGCAGTCAGTTAATACGCAAAACAACCGGAACGAAATCAATCTGCCGAATGTGACCCGTATTTCTCAGATCGAAGTGGACGAGCTGTACGACAGGCTTGATCAGGTGGCTCAGCGCCGTGGAGGTCGATTCAGTGGCTAGAACTTTAACGAGCGCAACGACCACAGAAAAAAACAAAGTCACCGGTGCGTTTCCGCGCAAAATATTGGAGATCCAATTCGGCGGTGCAACCGGTAACAAATACTACGCCGAAGAACTGCTGCACGGTCCGGTTCCCTGTGAAGGGAGAATCGTCAACTGGGGGCAGCTCTCTCTGTCTGCCGAACCCGGTAAGGTCGGCGGCTTCGATCAGCTCACGATTACTCTGGAAGATTCAGACCGGACCATGCGATCGCTGTTTGAATCATTCCCGGGCGTGCAAAACAAACTGGCTTACGTCTACCTCTGGTTTGAAGGGACTGATTGGGATACTGACAAAATCGTTCTGTTCGCCGGCGTGCTGTCCACTCCGCTCAACTGGAATGACCGCGACGTCAACTGGTCGATCAGCATGAAGGGCCTGCAGGAATACTTCGACAAATCGATTGGTCGGCTGATCAAACAGGAAGACTTCAACGACGTCAACTGCTCAGAATGCGATGGCAAGACCATCCCCATTGTTTACGGAAATCCCTGTAAACGAGTGCCGGCATGTGTGATTGACAGACCTGGTGAAGGTTATCTATCCAGTCCATTTGGCCAACATGACACGATCATGACGATTCATGATGAAGCCAACAAACTTTTTTTCACAACAGGCTCATCCATACAACTTGTCGTTGGCTACCCCAACAATTTCGAACTTGTGACTGGAAGTTTCTCGGGCCCCACTTCCATGATATTTAATGTCACGAGCAGAGGTAGCATTCTTGCCAGTGGTAATGTCTCTGGAATCTACGCAGAGGGCGGGCAGCGTTACATCATGATCAATCAGTCTGCTCTGAGTGATCCTAATTTTAATCTGAGAGGGTATCCACTTTGGCTAAACAATGGGGCTGGCTGGTACGAAACGACGATCACACTCTGGAGCTTCCAAGGTAGCCAGGTAGCCATTGTTCAAGAGCCTCCTGATTTCACTGCTGATACCTCGACGCAGTTTAAGATCGGTTCTGTTGCCCAGTTCAAATACAACTGGATGCCTGGTACTCCAGTCTATGAACTTGGGACCTACAAATATCTGTTGAATTACTTGCCTTCAAAAGAGGTTGTGTTGGTTGAAGCAAAAGGCTCGTCGGGTTCGGCTGGTGGTGGGCAGACTAAAGACGTGTTCCTCAGCTACAGTGATAGTTCCTATTCAGTGAGCCTGAACGACAAAACACACAATGAAGCACTGGGGCGGGCTTCTGATGCAGATGGTGTCACTACTCTGACCCTAAACAGCACACCTGCAGTTTACGGATTTCCGAACGAAACCATCTACGCCACCATCAAAGGGATCATGAATGATTCAGACGACGTGATTGAAGATCCGGCAGATGTGCTTCAACACATGCTGACAAACCCGTACCTGGGCAATATCAGTTCGGGGTTCATCGACTCAGATTCCTTCACGGCAGCTGCCGCTAGCATCGTCACGAAAATGGCATTCGCCATTCAGGAAGAAAAGAAACTGAATGAACTGGTCAGTAACTTGGCGCAGCAGGCGAACTGTCTCCTCTTCTGGGATCAGGGCAAGGCCACTCTGAAATATATTGAAACAAATTTCACAGGCCATCAGCTCGCACTCACGCCGTCGAATGTCAAAATGGATTCTATCAAGGTCGAGATGGTTCCTGACAAAGACATGCCGACAGAAATGATTGCCAAGTTCAGACAGGCAATTCCCAGTCCGGAACAAAGGCTGTCGCGAACCAGTGACGAAGCTGTTGCCAACTTTAAAGAGAAGCGTGAGGAGCTGGATCTCTGGGCTTTTCAGCTCCCGACTTCCGTTGCTTATGCAACTGAAAACTGGCTGGCTTACAAACTGCTGATCAATCGCATGATCAACGTCAGTACGTTCCTGAATGGGCTGCACCTGCAGCCGGGGGATGTGGTGCTCCTGAATTATGCTGACGGCAACGGCGGGCTTGTCTTCGACGGGGTCTACGGGCGAATCAGAACGGTCCGTCACATCTCAGGAAGCCTGCAGCAGGGAGCGATGGAAGAGATTCAGCTTCTGATTGAATCGAACCTGTGGGACTTCACAATCAATACGTCTTCACCAGATGACCAGACTTGCGCGAGATCAATCGGAGTTGCGGTCGATGGTGGAAGAGGCATTGTGTCCTGGCCTGAAGCAGGAGTATCACCGACCACGACTGGCGAACCAACCACGACTGGCGCGCCAACAACAACGACAGCATCAGGAACAACACCAGAAGGAGGAACAACCACAACAGGTGCTCCTTGGCCCTGCCCTGATAATCTTATTGGACCATCAGTTGATTTAGATCTCACGAATTACGCCACAGGCGATTGTGTCTCAGCGATCACACAGTCCGTCATGGCAAAGGTTCACACGATCCCCAGAACCGGCACAAATCAGTATCACGTTCAATACTTTGAAGGGGGATCGCCGTGGTCCGGTGACTATGGTTGGCGTGGTGAGATATTCGTGACGCTTTATTGTAATCCTGGGCAAAACGACAGCACGAACATGAATGTCTATATCAGATACCGCGGAGAAGAAGAGGGGCATCCAAACGGGGTATCGCAAAACGTTACGTTTCTGTTGCAAGGCATTGTTCCAACGGCAGATAGCTATGACATTCCATACAACAATGGCAGCGCGTGTTTCACCTTCCCTGACCATGTAACGGTTACGCCAAACAGCGAATAAAAAAAGGACTGAGATGAAAAAACTGACGATAGGCATGGCAGTCTATGATGATGCACCTGGTGTGTGGTTTACGATCCAAGACATCAGGGATGACTACCCGGAGCTGATGGACCAAATTGAGTTCATCGTGGTCGATAATAATCCTGAATCAAAACACGGCAAAGCAACTAAGGACTGGGTTGAGAGGTGGGTTAGCAACGGACGCTATATACCGTTTGAGAAGGGGGGGACTGCTGCCCCTCGGAACCATATTTTCGAAGTCGCCACGGCTCCCTCTGTGCTTTGCCTCGACTCACATGTATTGCTCGGTGATAATGCCCTGCCCCGCCTTCTCAGCTGGTACGAGCAGTTCCCAGACGCCCTTGACCTCTTCCATGGTCCGATGATCTACGACGGGCTCGACGGCAACATGGCAACGCACATGAATGAAGAATGGCGTGACGGGATGTTCGGCACGTGGGGCTTTGACCCGCGCGGCAGCAATCCCGATTTTCTTCCGTTCGATATCCGCATGCACGGACTCGGTCTGTTCTCGTGCCGAAAAGATGCCTGGCTCGGATTCAATCCGAAGTTCGAGCGGTTCGGCGGTGAGGAAGGATACATCCACGAGAAATACCGCACGCATGGACGCAAAACAATGTGCCTGCCCTTCCTGCGCTGGAACCACTGCTTTCTCAGGCCAGAAGGTCCCAAGTACCCGATCTGCAACAGCTACAAGCTCAGGAACTATCTGATCGGCTGGAAAGAACTAGGCATGAATTTGAATGACCCGATCAATCATTTTCGTTCAATCGGGATGCACGACGCGGAAATCAAACGCATCATCGAAAGCACTGGTATCAAACACGAACTACCACCTAAAGAACAGGCAGCATGAAAACCCTTTGTCAATGTAAAGCAGCGGGGCTTTGTCCGCGTCACCTGAAAGAGAAGACGCCGGCAGAAGTTAGGCAATGCCAGTCTGACTGGCACCATTATCACTATTGCGAGCGGAAGACCGACAACCTGCAGCCAGGGCACATCACTACAGGAAAGCGAGATCCTGTTACCTGTGACGTCATCATTCCATATCACCCCGCAACATTCGAATGGGTAGAAGAATCCGTCAATTCGATCCTGAACCAGAACTGTGCCAGGCCGATTATCCATCTGATCGCAGATGGCTTCCCAACCTCAGAGGATGCCCTGCGGTTTAAGTTCAACGACGCGCCAAACGTGCGAAAGTGGCGAAACAAAACGGCCGTTGGTCCATTCATTTCCACCATGCGAATTTTCGACCATCTGGAAACCGACATCATGTTGGTTCAGGACTCGGATGATATCGCCATGCCCGACCGTTGCTGGTATACGGTGGCGTGCCTGGAACAGACCGGTCGTGAGATCTTCGGCGCGTCAGTCCAGCAGTTCATTGACCACAAGTGGTCTTGCCCTCTGGTCGAACGAATCTACCACAAATCTCCAACACTGACATCTGGCAACATCAACGAAGCAAACCCAGGTGGGAACGTGGTTCATCCGACTATGGGTATCAGGAAGTCAACTTTTGAAAAGCTGAACGGCTATACAGAGGCTTTGACTGCGGCAGACACGCATTTGATTCGGCGGGCCCATGAAATGGGCTGCTCGTTTTTTATATCTCCCGATGTCGTTGCACTCAGGCGATTGCACTCAAAGAGTCTGTCGCACGGAAAACGCATAGGCTTCGGTTCCAGCGAGTTGAAAGCGATTCACGTGACGTTCGAGACGCATTACCGGCAGATCGCCGCAGGAGCGAAGCCTGAAGGCTTTGGAGCGTTAAATCAACATCGTAACTCTGATCAGATCGAAAGGGTGAAATGACACTACCTAAACTCGTTTGCCTCTGCTGTACTTACCTCAGACCGCAGCTACTCGCCAGCATGATCCGCGACTTTGAACAGTTCGATTACCCAGAGGACAAAAAGGAACTGCTCATCTATGACGACGTCGGGCAGTACCCCAGCGAGCCATCTGGCCCGGGCTGGTCAATCATCTCGGTCAAAAACAAGCACGCGTCCCTGGGCGAAAAACGAAACGCCCTGGCCTCGATCGCTCCTGCCGATGCAGACGGCTACGTAGTCATGGATGACGATGACGGTTATTGTGCGTGGACTCTCAGGGCTCACGCGGATGCGCTGCAGAACGCCGGCGTTTCCATGCCGTCACGAATTCTTTCTGAGCACAGGCAGAGCCGGCAGATTCTGCTCGAGCGGGGGAAAGGAGTCTTTCACGGTGCCTGGGCTTTCACTCCTGAAGCATTCAAGAAAGCGGGCGGCTACTCTCACAAAGACACCGGAGAAGACCGCGACTTGCACAGGGGGTTCGTGCGTGCTGGTCTCGATATTGCTGATTCGTGCGAGAACTGGCCCCCGTATTACATCTACAGATGGCACCACACAGGCAGCTACCACATTTCGGGCTTGTCACAAAACGGGAGAGAACTATTAAAAGACGACTGGAAGAAATGCCCGGTTGTCGAAGTTCTTCCGGATCCGGAAGAACGGAACTGGACCTCAGCCGTTTCTGAGTATTTCAGAATTGAAGGCAACGTCTCCGAACACTGGATCCAAAATAAAGCGGACTTACTCAAGAGGACTGAACCTTAATGCTTTTTAGCTGCTACTTCACTGGCTTTCCCGATCCACAGGGGAAAGGCCAGATGCTGGCCGATGACGATTCTAAAGTCGAACCTCTGATTTCAGATTGCGAACGGCTTGGAGTGGAGTTGATCATCTTTCATGACCTGCTTTCCAATCCGTTTTGCGAAAAATGGTCGAGCGATCTGGTTCAGTTCGTGCGGGTTCCCGTCTCCCCGACCTATTCCATTTGCGACTATCGCCACTTCTGCATTCTCGACTGGCTGAATCATCACCAGTACGAAACGGTCTGGTACTGCGACCTGTTCGACGTGCGAATGAATCGCAGGCCGGAGGTGATGCTGGAACTGTTCCCCGAACACGATCTGTTTTTAGGCATCGAACGCATCGAGTGGAAGAACAACCTCGCGACTCCAGACGGTCGGTGGATGGTCAACAAATTCAAACAGGCCTATGGAGACGTACCGCCTGAGAGTCTGAATCAGACGATCCTGGCAAGCGGTCACTGGGGCGGTAAATACGAGGCCGCAAAGGAATTTGCTATCAAGCTCTGCGGAGAATTTAACCTGATCAGGGCGGGCAGAAAGAATCTGAACATGGCTGTCTACAACCAGGTTGCCTACAGGGACTTCCGTTTCTGGGCTGAAGGTTACCCGTTCAATTCTGAGTTCCGAAAGTTCGACTACTCAGCAAACGTTGTCTTTGTTCACAAGTAAAAGGAAAAGCGGACTATGGCTTTTTATGATGCAGTTTCTCAAGTTTGGAATGAGAAAAAGGATTTATCGAAGGGGGCAATCGGTAAGGAAGTGTGGAACGCGATTGCTCTGCACATCCAGCCGAATTCAAAAACGCTGGAGTTCGGTTGTGGCCTGAGCACCCTGCTCTTTGATTATGCTGGCCACCGGCACACGGCAATCGATAACAGCCGGCAGTACATCGATCTGGTAAAGTCTCATTCACCATCCGAAGACACTACGATTATTTTTTCCGACCTGAATAGTTTAGGTTTCTATGACACCATACCGCAGGGGCCATTCCACTGCATCCTAATTGATGGCCCCGCGGGCGAGGGAAACCGAAATGGCGTTCTGGATATAATTATCAGGCTTGTCATAAAAGGAACGGTGATTGTCGTTGATGACACGAACCGCGCGAAGGACAAGGATCTGTCAGAAGCGATTCAGCAGCTGTTCAATGCAGAACGCGTGATCGAAGGTGAGACGTCGCATGATCGGAAGTTTGATCTGATCATTGTTTAGCAGCTACAGTTCCCAATGCAATTCAACCGCGCGCTTCGCGAGTATCAAAGCAACGCGCCGTCCCTGCTCTTCAGTCGGCGGCTCATCAGCTGTGAGAACATCGTAAACCCCGGTTGACTCTGGAACCGGTAAGCATTCTGCAGCGACCTGACAAAGCCGCTTATAGTATTTGCAATCGTTGCCCCATTCACACACGGCAATCAGCCCGAGAATGTATTGATAGACTTCCCAGTTTGGCGCTGCAGTAATCACGGCGATCCCCACAAAAGGAACCAGGTGCCCCATACAAGTTACTAATTTCTTTCAACACGAAAGGAATTCAGAGGCACCCGGCCCCAATTCAATTATACCAGCGTTTCAACAGGCTGTGCCAGCTTTTTAATGCACAGATCATTAACGCTCTTGTAGCCGCCCAGTTCAGCTTCACTCGTCAGCTGCTCTTTCAGCGACTCCGGAAGGCGAACAAGTATCTTGGCCTCTTTGGAATCGTTCTGTCGCTGTTCAATGTCCTTCGCCAGCTTATCGATCTTCCGATACTCAATCGTATTGAAAAAGGCTTCCCGTTCCTCCTGAGTCTTGAACAGCTTGCCGAGTTTCCCATGGATTCCAAACAGCGCGTTGTGAAAGCTGTACCAGTCGCTGATTGACGGTGCGAGTTCCTGCGCGAATTTCAGCAGTTCTTTTGCTTTGGTGCTCATAATAAATGCCGCCTATGTAATAAATACCGAGATAGAGGGGAGGGCTTTCGCCCTCCCGTTGGGATTAACAATCGAGAATGTCGATCTGACATTCTGTCACCTTGAAGTACATGGCCTCTTGTCCGAGCTGCTTGCCGATCTGAGTAATCAGAGACTTTGCTTCGTCGATCTGATCTTCAGAAACAGCGATGGTGACCATGACGTTTCTGTCATCGTAAATCACGCCGTCTTTTGGGTCTTGCCAGTACCCCATTCCTTGTGAACCAACTGAGCAACCACCGAATTTGATGGTCAGGTCTCGGATGATTCCCTTGATAATGTGAGACTCAACAGGAGTCTTGTCGTTGTAATCGAGAGGCAGGTAAGTGCTGATTTCTTTCATGTCGTTCCTTTCAGTGAAGAGTGTTAGTAACTTGTATGTGTATTATAATATCGGCATGATATCAGATTGTAAATATCAATAAATGATATCACTTAAAAATATCAGAAAAAAGTTTTCGCAAGCCGTGTCCTACGTATACAAATAAGTGCAAACGCGTCTCAACACCAAAGTGTATTCCCCCGTTCAGTTAGGACACAATGACCTGAAGTAAGGACATATTGACCCGAACTAAGGACACAATGACCTACTAATCATTCATTAATCAGGCATTAATACAGACATCATGATGGGATGATGTTTAGAGAAATGTCTTTTGCTTGCAATCGCAGGCTGTCCGATTTACGCTGGTGTCTGACGTGTACATCATTCACCACTGGAGAAACGGACCATGATCGAATTTCAATGTCCTCATTGTGAGCACCGTATCAAAGCCCAGATAAACGCTGCCGGGATTCGGAGCAAGTGCCCGCGATGTAAAGCGAATTTGACGGTGCCAATGCCAGACCAGGTTGAACCGCTACGGCATGATCTACTGCTGGAGCCTGAGGACTTTCTTGAAGAAGAACCTGTAAACAAGAGGATTATTGATTCACGGATCAAAGACGCTGCCAAGACGGGGGTGGAAAAGGTGGGCAGGATCGCAAAGCTGACCCTGATCATCGGGGGTGGCGGGTTCGCGTTTCTCATTCTGGTGGCAGTGTTGATGAATCTGGCTAATCCCGATGCGGCACTGAAGTCCAGGTCGGAGAGGCTGGAAAAGGAGATTGAGGAACTGAGGGGTAGAAATAAAGAACTGGAACAGAAGGTGGCCCTGACGCCTAAGGTTGCGAGTGGTGCGCCCGTTCAGGATGAAAAGAAGCAGGCAGTCACTAGAAAGAGAAAATCTCCAAGAACCGGCGATATCACAATGATTAGCGGTGGGTCTGGTTATCTTGCAGTAGATTCTAAATCACACAGCAGGATGATGAAGCTGGCAATTGCGAAGGATGATATAGGCCTATCACAAATGGTTTTACAGGGGAAGATAATTGCTACCCCGATTGGTACAAAGGTAAGAATGATCGATCCTGGGTTCCTGACTTGTGGCGTCAGAATCATCGACGGACCGCATTCAGGAAAATACTGTATTGTACCTGTAGAATTCGTGTCGGGCGTCTTTAATTAATCAGCTTCCTTGAATCATATTCTCCCCCAGTCCCAGGATATGCTCGCGCATCTGTGTGGGAAGCTTCTCAAACATTTGGTGCCAACGCTGCCTGTCATTAACTTCTTTATTGCGTTCCTCTTCTGTCAGAAAAGGACTGGGAATCCTGAGTTTGTGAACCCCTTTAAACAGCAGTCCGTGCGTAGTCATATAATTGCCTGTTGCTTTTGACCAGCCTTTGATAGCACCGCCCTGGATGACGGCCCCGCAATTCTCCCGGGCCGATTCCCATTCGTTGCAGGAAAGCACGCGGATGTTTTTCGGCGTGAAATACTCGATTCCTGCAGCATTGCAGATCCGGCGCATTTCCCGATAGATTCTTTTCGGAGAGACCGTGAAAAGCCTTCCTGCAGCCTGAGGTTTGACCATACGCCACAACCAGACTGGCATTGGGTAAACGTGCGTCTTTTTGGTCTTACTGGCCTTGTACTTGATTCTGTGCTCGTTGCAGTGCTTTCTCTCGATCGCTTTCAGGTCATCGCGCCTGAGACCAGTGAGGTATGCGAATCCGACATATCGATTCCAGTATTCTGGATCCAGTGGCCACTTTGCAACGTGAGTGTGTTCCAGGAATCTCGCTAGATCATCGAACGGTACTGGATCGGGAGTAGGAGGCTCCTCTTCGAGCGGCACACCGAAGTCAGGAACATCTTTAATCAATCCGGCTTTCTGGCAGGAAACAAGCACATAGTAGATCGTTTTCAGATTCGGAACGATCGTGTTAATCGATAGATTATCATCAATCAGTTTCTTCCGGAAACTCAGAATCATGTCGGTGTTAATTCTGCGAACATCAGGGTCATCTGTAAATTTCTCCCAGCGGTTGCAGTCGTAGACATACCTGTTGTAGGTGCTTTCCCTGACAATACGGGGTGGGCAAAAGTTCTCATCAAGAGCAACCCTTAGTGAAACAACTCTCTCAATCATCTGGCAGCAATCGCAATTCTGTGCGACTCCATCCGCTGCCTGTAATCCGTAGATGCCTGCTTTACAGATTTCCAGTCATTCAAGTAGAACACCGAACAGTGATAAGCGGAACGGTAATAATTCTTTATGACAAATTTATAGAATCTGAAAAATTGACATTGAGGGCTGTAACAAATCTGCGGATTGAGGATGTAAACACTTTAATTGTTAGGGTTTACATTAGTTACCTAATCGGGCGCTACACTGGGGGTGTAGAGGTCGCAGGTTCAAATCCTGTCGTCCCGACTCTTTCAAAAAGCTTAAATTTCGTTAAACGTTGTGAAGACAACTGTTGACGGGATTTAAGCTTTTTCTTTATCCCCTGCTCAACCGTAGTGATTTCGAAAAACTCACAAAGTCACTCAACGACACTTTCATTCTTGTCACTAAAGAAGCCGCTAATATTCTCGGCTGAACTGCTACGTGAGCTACATAACAAACAAATTCACCAAAACATCCAAAGGAAATCACAATGCAGAAGCAAAAACTGGGAAAGAGTAACCTGGAGGTATCCGCACTGGGGCTGGGCTGCATGGGCCTGAGCTTCGGATACGGTGAACCTGTGGAAGAGCAAGCAGGAATCTCTTTGATCAGAACCGCCGTCGATCTGGGCATAAACTTTTTTGATACAGCCGAGGTCTATGGAGCGTTTACGAACGAAGAACTGGTTGGTAAAGCGTTAGCTCCCGTCCGTGATCAGGTTGTGATTGCCACCAAGTTTGGGTTCGCCATTGATGAGCAAGGCGTACAGACGGGCCTCGACAGCCGGCCGGAACATATCAAAGATGTCGTCGAAGCGTCATTGAAGCGGCTGCAGACTGACCACATCGATCTGCTCTATCAGCATCGTGTTGACCCCAATGTGCCAATCGAAGATGTCGCAGGAACAGTCAAAGAACTGATTCAGGCAGGCAAAGTGAAACACTTTGGCCTCTCTGAGGCGGGGGTAGACGTCATCCGCCGGGCCCACACCGTACAACCCGTTACCGCTCTGCAGAGTGAATATTCACTCTGGTGGAGAGAGCCGGAAGGCGTAATTTTCCCGACACTTGAAGAGCTAGGGATCGGCTTTGTTCCCTTCAGCCCCTTAGGGAAGGGATTTTTGACCGGTAAGATTGATGAATCCACCACGTTCGACAGTAGTGACTTCCGCAATAAAGTCCCACGATTCGCGCCGGAAAATCGGAAAGCAAACCTGGCTTTGATTGCGCTGCTTGATCGGATCGCCACGCGTAACAATGCAACAATGGCTCAAATCGCACTGGCCTGGATATTGGCCCAAAAGCCCTGGATTGTTCCCATTCCGGGAACGACCAAAGTCCATCGCCTCGAAGAGAACATCGCGTCAGCTGAGATTACGCTCTCCGAATCCGATCTCGCTGAAATCGAAAATGCCGCCGCGCAAATCAATGTAAAAGGAGATCGCTATCCTGAGGCCGCGATGAAAATGATCAATCGCTAATCGAGAACAAGGGTAACGCCCAGAAAAAATCTGAACAGCGTCATGTCATCCCAACTCCATTCCAGACAGCGTTTCACGAGGTTTTGTGGAACGCTGTTTTTCATTAACGCCGATCCAGTTTTTCCATTTCAAGTTGCCAACGCCAAACAGGGCGACTACAATCAATCTATCATTCGTACGAACTTAATAATATCATCCATCCGACGTGTGATCACGAATTCGAAGTAACAAATATTATGGTTGAATCAGGAAGCCCCTCATGCTGAATCGATTTGTTCTCACTGTTACCCTGGCGATTCTATTCCAGACGAGTTCAATCTGCTCCGCTCAGAATCAGTCCGGCCAGGCTTTGACTCCTGATGCCCCCTATCATGCGGAAAAGCAGGAACCAATTAATCACAGTGTGGAATTTGCCATCGTCGTCACTCCACTTTACCATTGCAAAGTCTTGAAAGTCTGGGTCCCGGTCCCACAAACCGATTTTGCCCAAGAGATTCAAGAGAGCCAGTTCAGCACGTTTCCCACTGATGTGAAACCGCAAATCAATCGTGAACCCGTTTACGGAAATCGATTTGCTTACTTTGAATTTCACGATCCACAGGGGGCTCAGATCATTACCCACCGTTTTACAGCCAAAGTCTGGAATCTGGACTGGCAGTTAAATCCGAAATCCGTTGAAACAGTGGAAACATGGCCCGATTCATTTGCGTCTTACCTTCAACCGCAATCGCTGAATCAGGAACAAAAGTTTCAACAAGTGATCCAACAAATCGCCACTGGTTCGAAGAATGCCAGCATACCTCTCATGAATGCAATCAACTGGATCGACCAGAATCTGGCCTACGATCACATCAATGCTTCACTGAAAGCAGACGCCAATCATGCATTCACACAGCGACAAGGGCATTGCAGTGATTACCATGGACTGTGCGCGACGATGGGTCGCGCGCTTGGCTATCCGACGCGTGTGACATATGGCCTGGCGCTGTATCCGAAAAATTCCCCCTCTCACTGCAAGATGGAAGCCTTTTTACCGCCGTATGGTTGGGTCAGTTTCGATCTCTCGGAGACACAGAAACTTGTCAAAAAGATTCAAATTTCGAAAACACTCTCTGATGCAGAAAAAGCGGCTCTGAGAGTCGCCGCCCGTAAACGGATGCAAGCAGGCTTTCGCGAAAACAGTTGGCTCCTGCTGACCCGAGGAACTGATTACGATCTGGTGCCGAAAGCTTCGAAGCCGGTGCGCGTCGTGCGGACCGCCTATATCGAAGCGGATGGAGAAATTCTGCCCGATCCTGATCCGGCGAACTTGAACAAACGAGAGTTCTCCTGGATGACCTCACATCGCTACACCGCAGACAAGCCCTTCAAAAAACCGTTCAAAGATCTCTCGACTCTGGCTGCTGATTGAATTTCCGAAATGGCAACAGCTGCCACAAACGATGTTCGCGGAGAAAAAGCGCCAGCCAGACCAATACACCGATGATGATTTGCACGAAAAATGGATCGCCGACACGCCAGTGAGTGCAGATCGCGCCGCCTAGATATCCGGTCAACAAGATTGCGCCCAGCACTGAAGTCCAGGGAAGCAGGTAAATGACCAGACAGGTCAACTCCAGAATGGCCAGGGGGAGTACCATCGAATCAGGCAATCCCATATGTGCCATTCCTTCAGCTAATTCCGGCCCCCCTTTGAATTTCATGATTGCACTCATCCCAAAGACAAATGCAACCAGAGCTGAAATGATCCGGCCACTCCAGACCGCAAGGCGACCTGATTTTTGAACTGGTTTTGTGTCTGTCTGATTCATTCGACGATCCTTTTAAGTATTTCTTAAACGTTCGGTTTCTGCTTGAATCCGTTGTTCCTGTTCCTGCAGTTCTGGTGTCATCGCCTCGCCGAAATCTTCCGCTTCGAAAACGCGACGTATTTCGATTTCCGACTCTTCAGGCATCGGATTCGGACAACGTTTCACCCATTCAATGGCTTCTTCCATTGAATCGACCTGCCATAACCAGTAACCAGCGATGAGTTCTTTCGTTTCGGTGAAGGGTCCATCAATAACCGTTCTTGCTGTTCCGGAAAAACGAATACGATACCCGGCGGAACTCGGCTGTAAACCATCGCCCGCCAGCATGATTCCCGCTTTGAAGAGTTCTTCATTGAAATTGCCCATCTCTGTCAGCAACTGCTCACTGGGCATTTCTCCTGCCTCGGAACTTTTTGTTGCTTTTACGATTACCATCACTTTCATTATATTGACCTCTCTTGTTTTATTAGAAATGTCTGCCCCGACTCGGAACTTCGATCCGATCAGATTGTAGCCATCAGCGCATTACAATTGAGAGAACGCATTAATTTTGTGGTACCGGAGTATCCGTGATTTCTTCAATGGGCCGAATTTCTACAGTGCCCTTCTTCGCCGGAGGCAATTGACCGGCGATGGCAATCGCTTCGTCAAGATTCTCGACATCGATGATATAGTATCCCCCCAGTTGCTCAGTTGTCTCTGCAAACGGACCATCGGTAATCATCCGCTTCCCTTCTCGGACACGCACACTGGTCGCCATGGAAACGGGATGTAACGGCGAGGCAGTCAAAAACTGACCTTTCTCGTTCAATTCATGGCAGACTTCAGTCGATTTCGCCATACAGGCTGCACGTTCCTCTTCGGTCCAGTCACTTTCGGTACTGTAAATCAGCAGCATATATTTCATAAAGTTCTCCTTGTTCTCAGTTCTAATTCTAAATGCATCCCCTCATGATCACTCTGAGCCACTAGTTATTCTGACTGCATCTTTTCGTCGCGGGCTTTTATCAGCGCGTTGATTTCTTCATCAGCGGGTCTGATTTCGAAAGGTCCGACCTTCACGCCGGGGTGCTTTGACATCAGTGCGATGGCGTGATTCAAATCACGTGCTTCCAGAATCAGGATACCGCCGATCTGCTCTTTCGTTTCAGTAAATGGTCCCTCAGTCACATCCACCTGGCCACTCTGCATTCTCAACGTGACCGCCTGGCTCGCATGCTGCAGCGCTTCGCCGCCCACAAAATGACCGCCGCGTCGCAACTCGTCGTCATAGGCCATGCACTCTTCCATCATCTGTGCCATCTCTGTTTCCGATTTTTCGGCAAAGAGGGTATCGTTATAGTATCCCAGACAAATGAATTTCATCGTCTAATCCTCGTTTAAAAATGTTTGATTTCTTTATATTTACAAATCTCGACCTGTCTATTTGCCGTGATAAGCCTGCTGCAGACCTTGGATATCCAGTTTGGTCATCTGCATCAACGCCTGCATGACTCGGCCCGATTTTTCTTGATCCTGCATTAACTCCGGTAAAATTGTAGGTACGATCTGCCATGAGAGACCGAATTTGTCTTTGAGCCAGCCACACTGGCCTGGTGCTCCTCCCTCTGTCAGCCGTTTCCACAATTCATCAATTTCGTCCTGTGTGTCACAATTCACAGCAAACGAAATGGCTTCGTTAAACTGGAACATCGGACCGCCATTCAGTGCAATAAACGTCTGCCCTTCCAGTTCAAACGAGGCGACCATTACAGACCCCGCAGGGGCGGGGGCCCCTTCACCATAACGCGTGACGTTCAGTTTCTTTGAGTTTTTGAAGATCGATGTGTAGTGATTGATGGCTTCTTCCGCATTGTCATTAAACCAGAGGAAGGGAGCAATTTTTGGTGGATCAGACATACATACTCCTTATTTGTTGTTTTGCCGTATATACAAAAGGAATCATTTTCAGATTCTGCTTTACGTGTTTTCGAACATCGCCTGCATCCCTGATTGGATTTCATCCATGTTGAGATCGCGTACGTGCGTGGCAACGGCCCAGCGATGACCAAAGGGATCTTCCACCTGACCGTAGCGATCGCCCCAGAACATATCCGTGGCTGGCATCAGCAGTGTGACCCCCGCTGCTACCGCCTGCTCGATCATCGCATCAGCATCCTCGACCTGTAGATGTAGCGTTACCGGTGAGCCCTGTAACGTTTTGGGGCCCCGGGAACCACAGTTTTCATTTTCTTCAGTCAACATAATTTGCGAATCACCGATCTGCAGGCAGGCATACATCAACTTTCCATCCGGGCCGGGCAGTCGCATCTGTTCAATGGCACCGAATGCATTTTTGTAAAATTCAATAGCCTCATTTGCCCCGACACAGATCAAATGAGGCGTCAGTGTATGCATTCCGTCGGGGATCGGTTTTTCAGCAGGCTTTCCTAAAGACGTATTCATTGGTGTCTCCCAGATTCAACAGGATATCAATCGCCGGTTCTCCTTACATTGGAGAGTTAAAAAACGGCGGTTTACCAGTTAGTCGAATCGAACGACCGTAGATCGACACCGATGACAATTATTTTCAAAAAAATCACTCGCTATCAGATAAGCCGGCGTTAACGTGTTCTTGTAAACGAAGTTCGAGAAATCGACGTTCGGCTGTCTGGTTTGTCAATCCGATCGCCCTTTCATAAGCATCACGCGCTTCTGCCCTGCGTCCCAGTCGCCGAAAGAAATCCGCCCGGGCGGCATGTGCCAGATGGTATTCCGTCAGCTCGCCGCGGGTCAAAATGGCATCTACCAGGTCTAAGCCGATGGCGGCGCCATCACGCATCGCGACTGCGACCGCGCGGTTCAACTCAATAATCGGAGAGGAGTTAATTTGAAACAGGAGATCGTACCAGGAGACAATCTTTGACCAGTCGGTCTGCTCAGAAGAGTTCACTCGCGCGTGCTCCGAAGCGATCGCAGCTTGCACCGTATAACCGCCCACTTCCCCGGTTGCGATTGCCCGTTCAACCAGAGAAATCCCTTCTCTGATCTTTGCCTGATCCCAGAGCCTTCGATCCTGATCTTCGAGTAAAATCAGCTCTCCCATCGAGGTCGCCCGGGCTTCCCGTCGTGATTCCTGCAGTAACATCAGGGCCAACAGGCCCAGAGCTTCCGCATCGGGTAACAGTTCGACCAGCAAGCGCCCGAGCCGAATCGCCTCTTCTGAGAGATCCTGCCGTGTGAGCGAGTCACCTGAAGAGGCTGAGTACCCTTCGTTGAACACCAGATAAATCACGGTCAGCACTGCATCCAGTCGTTCCGGCAAATCGGCGCGTGTCGGTATGACATACGGGATGCCTGCTTCCCGTATTTTCGCTTTGCCGCGTACGATCCGTTGTGCCATCGTGGAGGGAGAGGTCAAAAAGGCGCTGGCAATTTCCTCCGTCGTTAATCCGCAAACTTCGCGCAAAGTCAAGGGAACCTGGATCTGCGCCGCAATCGCCGGGTGACAGCAGGTAAAAATCAATCGCAAACGGTCGTCTTCGACTTCCGTATCCGACTTCTCAGCATTTGCTTCCGCGATTCCCTCCAGCCGGGTGGTCAGTTCCTCTTGAGAACGATCATATCGAGTACGACGGCGAATCGTATCAATCGCCTTAAAGCGACCGGCCGAGACCAACCAGGAAACGGGATTATCGGGAATTCCATCCCGCTGCCATTGTTCCACTGCAGCTGTAAAGGCTTCATGCAGTGCCTCTTCGGCCAGATCGAAATCCCCCAGTAATCGTACCAGCGAAGCAAACACACGCCTCGATTCCAGACGATAGATCTCGTCCACCTGCTGAGATACTGATTCCGAAATCCGTTCGCTCATCTGCTGTTCCGTTTTGATCCCTTGATGAATGAAGAACCTATCTTAGAAAAACGATCATCGACGTCCAGAGCGATCAAGTGCCAACCGGTTTAAGGAAGCATGCTGCAGTGATCGCCAACATCGGCGTTCATTCCGTGATCTTGCTCAATATGGGATGGTTATTGCGGATATGATAAGACAGGGCTTTGCGAGCAGAACGCCAATCTTTTTTGATCAATGCATTGAGGATTGATTGATGCTGACGTACCGTTTCGATGGCAGTCTCCCGGTCCTGGTCTTCCCAGTCAAACAGAATATCGTAATACCGGCCCTGGTGCTGAAAAAAGTCTTGAATGTAGTAATTCCCTGCTTTCTCGATGATATATTCATGCAACGAATTATCGATTAAGACACTCTCGGTCTTCTTTTTGGGAATCACATTACCAGCGAGAATTCTCTGTAGATCTTCTTGAACAAGATGTGACTTCGCCAGTTCGAGTGCTTTCAATTCCAGCAGTTCGCGCACTTCCAGAAACGCCTGCATATCTTCCTGGCGAAACGGCCTGAGTCTCCAACCCCGGCGGGGAATATGATCCAGAATTCCGGTCCCCGCCAGACGGTTTAAAATAATTCGCAGCGAAGAGCGGCTGATGTTGTATTTCCGAGCCGTTACTTCTTCACGAATATCAATCGGCTCTCCCTGTAAACTCAATTTCACAAAATCATTGGTAATTACTTCGAACATGTCGACAGGAGGTTCTGGCAGAACAGACTTCTTCCCGCGTTTTAACGGTTTGATCTGCTCCGTATTTAAAACCAGCCTGCGATTGGCTCCTTTTTGCAGTAGTCCTTCTTCGACCAGTTCTGCCAGTGCCGTCCTGACGGGTGAAAAACTGACCTCATAATGCTCTGACAGTGATTCCAATGTCAGCTGCGCAGGTAAATCCTCCCCATTCCGCAAGCGGACTTCCAAATCATTCTTGATATAATTTTTGAGCGACATCGTTTGAAGTTTAGACTTAAAAGCAGACAGGCATCAATCGTTTGTAAAATCAGAAACCAGGGCCGTGGAATGAATGCAGATCCCGCCAGCCTCTCTTTCAGTTTACAGTTCAATCCAAGTGCTTAAAAGTCACGATCTTCGGAAAAGCGGAAAACCCCTGTTTCCTTAGTCAAAAACAAGCCCCTTATTCACCCAGGGAACAAGGGGCTTGAGAGTCTTCTCGATTTTGGACTTCTGTCAGTTATACTCCTAACTCCTCCCAGGGGCCGGTAATCGCAAAGGTCATGCCGGGGTCTTGAATGTTCACGAACAGCCATTTGCCATCCGGACTGAAACAGGCGCCCGCCCATTCGCCACCACTGAAATCACCTTCCAGATTGTGATGCTGTCCTTTTTTCAGTTGAATGTTATTGATGGCGACCGTTTTCAAAGTTCCTTTGCGACTCAATGCATGCAGACGCAACGGTTTCAAGTCGGCGTCTTCACACAAAATCAAACCACCTCGTGGACTGACGGTCAAATTATCCGGGCTGTCCAGAATCTCATGGCTGGGAGACTGAAACACAAGCTGCAGCGTCTGATCTTTGGGTGAGAATGACCATACCTGTCCCAGGCCCGCCTCTCCTCCATTGGTGCAGTTAAAATAAACCAGCCCGTCACCATACCAGCAGCCTTCCAGGCGACCAAAGGTGGTCGCCCCCTTCTCTTTACCTTGAGAATAAACGCCGAGACCGTCCTCTTTGCCGGGTGTGTTTCGACGCTCCGGATCTTCGATATCGACCCATTCCGCTTCATAACGTACGCCCCGTTTTGCTCCGGTTCTCAAATCTGACTGGCCTTTGACTTTTAACATCTGCAAGCCGCCCCCTTTGGTGAGCACTTCAAGCTCATTCGGCAGGAAGCGGTAGAAGCCTGCTGTGTCCCGGTCTTCTGTTTCATAAATGATGCCATCACGTGGATCAATGGCGAGTGCTTCGTGCACAAATCGCCCTAATGCCTTCAGCGGCTCTAAGGAAGCGGTCCCTTCGGCGGGCACTTCAAAAACCCAGCCATGATGTTTTTCATGCTGATATTGAACGTCGCGAAAACTTTCATTCGGGCCAATCACTGTTTCTTCACAAGATAACCAGGTTCCCCAGGGAGTCGGTCCGCCAGCACAGTTTTGTACGGTTCCCGCTAAACTGGTCCAGCTTTTCAACCATTTTCCTGTTTTGACATTGAATTGAAGATTCGCACAGCCCCCGCCCGCTTTCTGGTCAAAGGTGATCGCTTCCGGACCGAAACTTTGGGAACCACGAATTTCGTGATTTCTGCAGATTGTGATTACATCCCCTGTCTGGGAAATCACTGCCATGCCATCGTGGCCTTCAGGCGTAATCACTCCATCCGACATTCTGTCTCCCACCCAGCCAAATGACTGATAACGGAAACCTTCAGGCAGCCGCAATAACGGCAACCCTGTCGTCTCATCCTGAACAGGCCGAAGTTCGGAATGATCTTTCGTGATCCCGTTGGCAGACGCCATCGTTAGAAAGCGGGAAAAAACCGTTCCCACTGCCGGGGCCGTAATGGCAGTCTTTAAGAAATGACGTCGCGAAGAAGAGGTGCGCACGATTTGCTCTACCTTATAAACAGTGAGTTCAACATCCAGTTTTCACTCATTGAAACAAATCAACGGCTGGATCTATTTTGGGATAATACAGCCATTTGTTAATTTTTGATGAACGTTCAGTTAAGAACTCTAAATAGCAAATTCTTATTTCACTGTTCACTGGTTCGGATGCTAGAAAACAGCACTTAATCATAGATCCGAGAACACGACACGTGAACCAATAGCCATGAATCCCAAACCGTAGATAACAGCGCAGCACTGCAGTCTTCTATCTAAAACCAAGACGAAATCAAAATCGCTGATCAAGTCGTGAATAAGAGAGCAGACGTTCCTCGAACCTCAGTCTCAACAATCAAGGAGACGTAGCGAGAAGTCGAGCTTTAAGCATACAGCAGCAACTCTGCTTCAGCGTGCTCTGCCGGGAAAAGAAAAGCCGGACTGTTTGATCTGCGAAGATTTTTCGGTTGGTTCTTTGAGCCCCGAACTCCCTTTCATGGCGCCGCCTACTCCCAGTATTTCAGGGTGACGGGCGATTTTATCACTGAAGATGCGAATATCACGTGCGATTGGTTCCAGGTTATTCAACAGCACGGTCAGCGAACTAGCCGATCGATTCATATTGCGATACAACTCGGGATCAGACATGAATTTTTTGAGAGAACCATCACCTGAATTCAACGCGCGGGTAAACGAATTCATCTCAGCCATAATCGCATCGAGTCGGGATAGGCTCCGATCCAGTTTGACGATCATCGACTGGCTGTGTTTGGCCAATGGATCGGTGACCTGTGACAGATTATCCAGGTTTTCCCCCGCCTTCTTGACCGCCACTTCCACCGAAGCGATCGTACGGTGCGTACTTTCGATCATGGCCGGCATCGCGGCCATCGTACGCTTTAAATTTTCCTGTTGCTTCGGATCGGCAACGAGTTGATTCACACTCCCCATCATCAGATTCATTTTTCGCATCGCCAGAGAAAATTCCTCTAAGGAAGTCGCCGCACGCTCGATCACGACATCCAGGTTCCCCTCTTTAGTCTCCATCAGCCGATTCATGTTCCCAGCCAGTTTTTCCCATTCTTTACTGGTCGAAGTGAACGCTTCCAGTGTTGTAGAGACCTGCTTCTCCATCCGGAAAACAACTTCCATTGGATCACTCGAGGCCTGTCCGATCAGACGTTCTCCCGGCTTGATAAAGTCAGTACTCTTGCCAGGAGTGATCACAATTTTTGAATCGCCCATAATCGAACTGACAATCTGTGGGCTGGCGTCTTTTCGCAAATGCTGAGTTTCACTGATGGCCACCAGCAACATCACCCCCGGCTTGGAATCACTGGTGATAATCTTACTCACCTCGCCAATCCGAATCCCGTGCCGCACAACTGGCGTCCCACGATGTACTCCGGAGATGGATTCAAATCGCATCGCAATCGTGTATTTCTTTTTCCATAAGGTCTCTAACTGACCAAACTGGAAAATCATTGCGGCTCCCGTAATCATCGCGGAAATCACAAACAGCCCTACTCGAAATTGTATCTGGCGATCCGTCATAATTGCCTCAATCTCGATCCCATCCTTGAGATCAAACCTTCTGATTCGTTTTAAATTGATTGATGAATACGATTCCTGAACAGTGACCGCTCAGGCAGCCTCTGCCATTTCCCGAATCCGGTCTCCGGCTTCGCCATAGACAAACTGATGCACGCGCGGCGAAGAACACGCAAACGCTTCGTCTGCTGTCCCTTCGAAGACGATTTGCTCCTCTCCCGAATTCAGACGCGCCAGTGGATACAGCATAATAATCCGATCGGCGACTTTTTTCACAGTACTCATATCATGAGTCACGACGATGCTGGTTACCGGGCGACTGGCACGTGTCTGCAGAATCAGCTCGTTAATCACATCCGTCATCACAGGGTCAAGACCCGTTGTCGGTTCATCATACAGCATGACTTCAGGCGTCATTGCCAGAGCGCGCGCCAAGCCTACACGTTTTTTCATACCACCGGAAAGTTGTGCCGGCTTCTTCTGACTGATTGTTTCAGACAGGCCGACTTCTCTTAATCGTTCGACCACAATCTGATCAATCTCTGCTTTTTTCAGTTTGGTATTCTGAGTTAAACCAAAGGCAACATTTTCGTAGACAGAAAGGCTGTCAAATAGTGCCGCCCCTTGAAACAGATATCCGATCCGCAACCGATCCCGGTGCAATTCACGCGGGCTGCGATCCGAAATCGAACGATCATTCCACAATACATCGCCTTGAGTTGGTTGCAATAAATTCATGATCAATTTCATGGTTACACTTTTTCCGCAACCACTTTCCCCGATCACAACCAGTGTTTCTCCGCGACGCACCCCAAATGAAACATCGCGCAAAACCTGCTGCGTGCCAAACTGACGCGATACATTGCGCAGTTCAATCACATAGCCGTCTTTTGATGTTTTATCATCCATAACAATATTTTCTTTTGGTTCAGTTTAATTAACGCTGTGTTATCTGAGTACGCCCGGATAGATCGTCTGCATGAAGTGGTAGAAATTAACAATTCCAACTCCCAGCAGGAAATCCAGAATCATGATCATGATGAAAGAATACACAAATGCTTCTGTCGCCGCTTTACCGACCCCTTCAGCGCCGGCACCACAATGGAACCCCCGGTGACAGGAGATCAACGAAATGGCAGCACCAAAGAAGAAGCTCTTGAAAATCCCGCCCATCACATCATATGCGTACACAAATTGTATTGAATAATGCCAGTAGTAAAATGAATCGACGCCTAAGATCTGGGTGCTGAAAAACCAGCCTCCCAATATTCCCACCGCGTCCGCAATGATTGTGAGTAGTGGGATCAATAAACAACAGGCCAGAAATCGCGGCACGACCAGGTAATGGACCGGATCTGCCCCAAGCGCACGCAAGGCATCGATCTGCTCGGTCACGCGCATCGTTCCCAGCTCGGCCGACATCGAAGTTCCGACACGTCCCGCCAGCATAATCGCCGCCAGAACCGGTCCCAGTTCTTCCACCAGCGAGATGGAGATCACCGCACCGATTTGATTTTCCAGGTGCATCAGCTTGAACTGATCATAGGACTGCACAGACAGTACCATGCCGATAAAACCGCCCGTAATCAGGATGACAGGGATACTTTGAATCCCGATGTGGTACATACACCACCAGAGATTGCTGCGGGGAGGCAGGCGCGTCACCATCCAACCCAGCATTTCCCAGCCAAAGAGAAACAGGTCACCCATGAGACAAATTGTATTGATCACTCCGCGACCCAACCCGTGAATGATGGTATCTCGAGGGTACGAAGGTGAAACTGATGACATTAATTGTTTCCAGTTCAGACTTTACTATTCAAATGGTAGAAACTTCCGAGGCGGAAGGTTAATAGATTTTCTGATTTGAATCGAGACCATTTCCCCAGAGACAGGCAAAAAACAGCCTCCATTGATATTCCAGTCCAAAACTGACATTTTTTGAGCTGACTCTTTTCGAAACCGGTCCCCTCCTGATAAAATACATCAAGATAAGTTGAATTGATAATTTAGGATTTATCTCTATTGTCCATATTGATTTAATGCACGTCACTCTTCAGGGTAGTCGAGAGAAAACATGATAAAAGATGATGTTCCTTCAGCTTTGACATCGATACCGAAGAACACCAGCGAAAGTAAGGATAGGTAAAATGAGAATTTTTTCAGTAGCGCTATTTACCGTAATTTCACTCTCAATCATTCCCGTAGTTTCGGCAGAAGATAAGAAAGCAGACCCGGCGACGGAACAGGCCAAATCAAAGATTCGAGCCGCAGGTGGATCGGTTCTGGAATTGGCACAAAATGATGACCGTCTGGAAATTGCCTTCCATCTCTCGGACCAGAAAGTTAACGATGACACTCTCAAAACGTTGGCCGGCCTGCCCAAAGTAGCCAACCTCAATTTGCGAGGAACCGAAGTCACTTCTGCTGGCCTAGCCCATCTGAAACACCTCAAAGATCTGACACATCTGCACCTTGAAAAAACGAAAGTCAACGATGCCGGTCTCAAACACCTGCAGTCCCTCCCCAACCTGGAATATTTGAACCTCTATGGAACAGAAATCACAGATGCCGGATTACCCCAGCTCGGCTCATTAAAAAAACTGAAACGACTCTATGTCTGGCAAACCAAGGTCACTCGCCCCGCGGGACTGGCCTTACAAAAACAAATTACCGGCCTGGAGATCGTTGGTCTTCCCGAAGAACCCAAACCGGTAGCAGCAGCAAAACCCGAACCCGCCAAACCAGCTGAGAAAAAGCCGGCCCCTAAGAAAGAGAAAAAACCTGCTCCCAAACCCGCAAAAAAGAAGACTGAAAAGAAAGCGGAAAAGAAACCAGAAGAAAAGAAGCCTGCCCCAAAACCAGCGGCAAAGAAAGAAGACGCTAAAAAGAAAGAAAAATAAGTTCCTGCAACAACGGAAATCAATATCCCGCAGGGCTGTTTCAGCCCTGCTTTTTTTATGCGCCGGCTGGGCCTTTGAACCAAACATCCGTCAACCAGAGTAACAATTCCCCACGTAATCAGACATGCTTTCTCTGCACAAATCGGTTATCCCGAGTTGGTCCCCTCCATTCTACCGGATTCTTGATCCTAAACGCTTCAGAAACTGTTACAATAAAAAACGCGAATCCAGGCTACCAAGCCTCGGCGAAGTTGAATTCACAAAGAGCCACCTCAAATGCCTCGCGCTGATCTTAGAAGATCTGCTTCAGATAAGACAGGAGTTGGTCGTGGCAATTTTAAGGAGTGGGCCCCCTTGGAAATTACCTATCAGCAGGAAATCATCGCTCCGATTGATGTGGTTTTCAGCTTTCTCAACGATGACGAAAAAATGAAGCTCTGGATGGAAGGTCTGGAATCAACCGAATATCCTAACGGCGAGAATGCGGAGAACCCGGTGGGCACAGAGTTTATCCAAATAATTCGAGAGGGTGGTCTCACACAGCAGTATACTGGGATGGTTACGGAATACGAACCTCCCACTTTGCTCGCAGTCAAACTGCAAAGTAATGCATTTCAGATCAATGTAACCTATGAATTAACCGACCTGGGCCGTAAAACGCAGCTCGATTACCATTGTGAGCTGGTCTTCGCTTCGCTGTTTCATCGGATTGTCGGTTTTTTATTCTGTGGACTGACAAAGCGAATCTTAAATACGCAAATGAAAAAACTGAGCCTGCTCGCAGAGCAGGAATCAGTTCGGCGGCCTCCCCCGGCAGAATGAACAGCAGCCACGCGCGAAGAAGAGCAGTGGTTTGAACTACTTCTTCTTTTTCCCTTTTTCCTTCGCCAGTTCAGCCGGCGTCTTGGGCCCAAGACTATAGAGACGCGCCGTTTTGTCGTAGCAGGCCACGCACATCCGCAGACCATCTGGATGGAAAGTCAAGTCGTAAGGCACACTCTTCACTTTCTGTGCTGTATAAGGTTTCTCTTCCCCCAGTTTCCAGAACCAGATCATACCAGAAGAATTTCCCCCCGCAGCGGCGATGAAATCATTCTCGGGATGAAACCGAACTCCCCAGCAGGTGCCTTTGATATTATCGCTCGGCGTCATTACTGCCAGACGCTTGCCGGTTTCCCAGTCAAACAGAATCACTGTCGGAACACCAATGCCTGCAAACGCATTTGAAACTTCTCCAATGCTGGAAATCGCAAAGTATTTCCCGTCCCGACTGATATCCATCCCCCGTATGCCACCAATATGCGCGTGAAACGTTTTGTCGTATTTGTAGATCGCACTCCCGTCAAAGTCCCGCACCAGTTCCCCAGTATTGACATCCCACTGCTTGAGGTTTCCTCGCAGGTCACCGGAAATCAGATATCGACCACCGGGATGGAACATCACGTTATAAACCTGATGCTCATGCCCTGCGAGAGTCCGAATCAGCCTGGCCGTTTTTACCGACCAGATTTTGACCAGCCGATCATTGCCGGCAGTCGCCACCAACGTGCCATCTGGACTAAGTGAAACTCCGCGTACAAAACCTTTGTGTGCATCAATCAAATGCTTTGGCGTTGGTTGATCGGAAGCCAGATCCCACCAGGCAAGTTTACCTTCATAGGCCCCTGTGATCAGTAACGGTTTGGAATCATCTATATCAAAGCGGCGAACCCAACTCTTATGACCTGACAGCGGTGTGTTCTCGGCACTGACCAGATCCCACCGCTGGAAGTCAGAACCTTGAGCACCAGCCAGCAAATAGTTTCCGCTTGCATCAATTTTACAGGAATATAGGGGGCGTGAATTCTGAAACGTGGCAATTTCGCGAATTAACTTTGGATCAGCAATCGGCGGTTTCGCCTGATACAACTTAGCAATCTCAGAAAATTGCGACTCTTTCGCTTTCAAACCTGCCAACTGTTTTTCCTGTTCGGCAGCCTGTTTCTTCAACTCTCCCTGTTGTTTTTGCTTTTCCTTCATTGCCTGTTCGAATGATTTGACTTGCTTCTCGCTCTGTGCGATTTGTTTTCTCAGTTGATCGATATCGGGGACCGGTTTAGCGGCAATCAGAGGTCCTTTCGATTTCTTTTCCCTCGCTTTGTTCTCATTGAACTTCTTAAGTGCCTGTTGAGATTGCTTCAGGGTATCAGAATCAACCTTAATCTTTTGCTTTGTCTCTTGAATCCTTTTCTGTATCCCTTTGATCTCTTCATCAGCGCGTTGCAATTTTTGTATTGCTTCATCTAAGGCTTTGTTTTTTATTGCAGTCTGCTTTGCTGCCTTGTGTGCATCCAGTTGTGCAAATTTGAGTGCCGCTGGCAAAGGGGTTGGCCCATGAATCAAAATCGGCTTCACGGCAAGGACTGGTTCTTCGACGGGCTCCGTTTTCGCGCCCGGTTTTGTGGCTGCGACGGGCTGCAGTGTTGTAGCAATCGTTATCAATACAACCAAACAGACTTTCCAGGATTTCATTGGTTCAAAACCACTCACGCCAGAATCTCCTTGATCGGCTCTGTTTGGGGGTCCGCCTTCGCAATTGGCTGGCCGTTGGGATAAAACTCTTCTGTCGAATCGAGCCCCACAGCCTGATAGTACGTATGGAACAGATGACCGCCGTTGACTTCACGATCAATTACCTTTGTGCCTGTTTCATTGGTCTTTCCGGAAACAGCGCCCCCTTTGATACCTGTGCCCCCCAGGGCTACCGACCAGGCCGTTCCCCAGTGATCGCGGCCCACGCGTTGATTGATCCGAGGCGTCCGCCCAAATTCGCACATGCAGATAATTAATGTATGCTCTAATAAACCACGGTCGTATAAATCAGAAATGAATGTCGCAAACGGCTTGTCGAACTCTCCCAACTGCTCGATATGAAAGTTGAAGTTTTCTGAATGCGTATCGTAGTTAGTATGTCCGACTTTGACGAATGTCACTCCCTTTTCAATCAGCTGCCGGGCCATTAAACAGTGACGACCAAAATCATGCTTGCCATAACGTTCGACATCTTTGTCAGAAAAGTGACTGAAGTCAAAAATATCACGCCGCGCCATCAATGCTGCCGCCTGATCGAACGATTCATTATAAACTTCCGTATGTGCAGTTCTTCGCTTCTGCTCAAAACGCTGACTGAATTTATGGCGCAGGCTTCTGCGAAGCTTGTCCCGATCAGCTGTCATCGAAGAATGCAGCCCCAGATTGCTGGGCGCTTTTCCATTCGACAGTACCAGCGGTGCATGCCGAGGTCCTAAAAATGTCGACTCGGCAGAAGAACCTCCGACCCCCACTGAAATGTAACCCGGCAAAGGGCTGTTCGGCGGTGACAGGTGGTGTGAGAACGTTGACCCCAGATAAGGATACGCAAAACCGGGCTGTTTCTTCCGTCCGGTCTGCATGATGTAGGCACCTTTGCCATGATCGTTCTCTTTGGTATTGATGCCCCGCACCAGTGCCAGGTGATGCATCTGCTGCGCGGTATAAGGCAGCAACTCACTGATCTGAACTCCTGGCGCTGAAGTTGAAATCGCCTGAAACGGCCCGCCCGTTTCGACTCCCGGTTTGGGATCCCAGGTTTCTAACTGGCTGACTCCGCCGGAAAGCCAGAACACCACAACCTGCTTTTGCTGTGACGCCAGTTTTTTCGCAGCGTCGACCTGAGTCATACCGCCAAAGCCGAGCATACTCAATGCGCCTGCCGCCGTGCCTCCTAAAAAAGCACGACGTGTCAACGATTCATGGGATCCACAAGCATATTTACAACGCATTGTCTCACCTTCCCTGCATTTCAATAAAGTGTCTGACGACGATAAAAACTGAATTCGCATACAATGATGCTTAGTGATTAAAACGAAACTCCGAAGACATCACTAACGCCCAGATCAAATCACTCACCAAATCAGAGCGTTCTTTGCCGGTTTTCCCAGCCAATAGGCTGACGATTTCTTTCGTCTCTGCCTGATCCGGATGCCGGTTTAAAACACTCAGATATAATTCTTCCGCCGCTTTTTCTGGCTGTTCAACGGGAACCTTCAACACCCGACCAGCCGTATTGCCGGCCCGCGCAGAAAGAATTCCCTGGATGGCTTGATTATTGGAGAGATACAAAATCTGGTCCGCGGTAGCCTCAAACCCTTCCACAGGCTTGCCGGGTAAACCACCGAACAAAGAAACAAACTGACGCTCATAGCCCACAAGTTTTTTCCGTAAGCTCTCTTCGGTCAACTTTTTCTTTAAACTATTACGATAGACGGCTGCCTGCCCCGTGGCTTCTAGAACCGCCCAGGCAAATTGCTCCGGGGTGAGCGGCTTCAAAATCGCATGAGTAAACTTCGAATCATCCAGTTCCTCGGCGTCTTTGCTGTTGAATAAGTCGTTAGCACTGGAACGCTGGTATGTCTCACTCAAAACGAGTTCCCGCAGGTACCATTTCAGATCAAATTGATGAGCCATCATCTGATCCGTCAAAGTGTCCAGCAGTTCCGGATGCGAAGGGGGATTCTCAGAGTGATCGGCGTCAAGCGGATGCACGATGCCCCGCCCCATCACCATCGCCCAGAGACGATTCGACATCGTGCGGGCAAATCGGCGATTCTCAGGCGAAGTAATCGCGGCTCCCAATTGTTCCCGCCGACTGTATTTCGGAACTGGTCTGACATCTTTCGCCGGCTTGACTTTGTATTCTTCCCCCTTCTTGAAGGCGGGCTCCGGAACTTTACTTCCATTAAACACCACCGGCAAGGTTGTCTCGGGACCTTTTGAAGTTTTGTCACGCACTTCAAACACCGACTCAAACTTGACTTCGCCTTCCGCCTTCTCGGCAAAAACCGTCTGCTTTTTCTTTTTGTCCTTAAATACAAAGCTCCGTACCAGAAATGCAGAAATGCCGTAGTAATGATCCTGCTTCCAGTCGTTCACATCGGGATGATCATGACATTGAGCACACGTTAAGTCGGCTCCCAGAAAGATCCGACTGATGTCACGCGTTAACTCATTCACATCACCATCACGTGCCAGGTAAAAACGGGCGGCTGCCAGATCCTCTTTTTTCGAACCATCGGCGGAAAGAATCTCTCGCACCATCTGATCCAATGGCTTATTTTCAGCCACAGACTGACGCAAAAACTCTTCCCATGCGCCGACATCGATGTACTTCTTTCTCAGACGCTCCATCAATGTCACATCCAACTGCTGCGAAATATGCCGGGCATATTCCGGCGATCCCAACAACTGGTCCACCAGGATTGTTCGCTTCTCAGGACGTTTCTCTGTTAAGAAAGCACGCGTCTGTTCAATGGATGGAATCCGGCCTGTCAGATCAAGGGTAACTCGCCGCAAAAATTCACTGTCACTGCAACGAACAGACGACAGCTTTTGGTAGTCTTTGTGTCCCTGCTGAATCTGCTGATCAATGATCCGATGCAATGGTTTCGCGGCAGGCAACACTGGCTTTTTCGCGACCAGGGGGGGTTCAGGGATTGTGGCCGCTACGGCAGGCTGAGACTGCGCAAATAAAGCGTGAGACAGGAAAACGACCAGAAGCAAAACGTAAACACGCATGTTTGTCCAAAACATGGGTCTCCTCTCTTCCGTTCTCTTCAATTTAATTCAGACAGTAAGGCTATCTGAGGCGGGATGTATCGAACTTCAAGACCATACGGTACTCAGTTTGAAGACAATACACATAGGTGGATCTTTATCTATCGTCTATTTTGCAGGCGTTACTTCAGTCAGTCAAGTTCAAACCGTAGTTCTTGCTTAGGTTTACGAAAACCACACAAGCTGCAGAATCGACGATTTTTTTCGCAGAATAGTAATTTTGACTGAAGTCGCAATCAGATGACGATTACTTTGAGACAGGCTTAAGCTCGTAACAGGCGGCCTCTTCACTATTTCGAACGAATAATTTCCCACGCACCAACGCCGGATGATTCCAGGTTTGCCCCTCAATCGCCTGGAATTCAGCAACCTGCTCATATTGTTCAGGATCAGCTTTCACCAGTTCGATATGCCCATCTTCTGCCAGAATCAGCAGATGAGAACCGACCAATAGAATTTGACCATATCCATAACGGCCCCGTTTCCAGTTCCGCTTTCCAGTTTCCAGATTCAGGCAGGTCAGCACACCTTCATCCAGACCAAACACAAATCCATCCCGCTGCACGGCAGAGTTAAATTTGAGCTTCATGCTTTGGCTCTTCCAGCCCTGCGTCACTTTTGCGTCTGAATTTTCAGAAGGATTGATCCTGAGCCGGGTGGAACCTTTTCCATATCCGGTTCCCAGAAAGAGACTGCGATCATCGACCACAATTGCTTGCGCCGCATTGATGCCTGCTTGATTTGTCCAAGGGAAAAACCAGAGCGAGGTTCCGTCCTGGGGAGCGAAACTTTCCAGTCCCTTGGAATGAAAAACCAGCACCTGCGACGTTTCATTTAACACAACGAACTGAGGTGAACTGTAACTTGACTTCCTGGTCCCTCCTGACCAGACCTTCTCACCAGACAATCGGTCAAACGCAATCAGTGATTGATTCTCCGCCTTGGATTCACTTTTCTGAATTCCCTGATTGACAATTACCAGATCCTCCCAGATCAGCGGCGACCCCGCCATCCCCCATTCGAGATTTTTTAGCCCCCCTTCCTTCAACAAGTCATGCGACCAGACCCGTTCTCCCGTTCCTGCATTCAGGCAGTTGAGAATCCCGGTCCCCCCCATCGTAAAAAGTAAACCATCTTGGAACGTGGGTGTCGCCCGTGGTCCTACACCTCCCAGCGTTTCCGAGAAACGCACCGGGTCCGCATGAGTCCAGATCTGCTCACCGGACAACACATCATAACAAACAACAGTCTCCTGTTCGCCACGTTGTTCCTGGGTAAACGCACGGTCGCCGATCACGCAAAAAGAACCCCAGCCAGCACCAACGGGATGTTTCCAGAGTAATTCAGGTGGATTCTGTTTCCAGTCAGTGCGAATCGTTTGATCCCGAACCACGCCGTCCCGTTCTGCACCTCGAAAAGCAGGCCAGTCATCAGGAGAAACTTCTAAAGTCTGTTCGGTAAGCTCAACGTTCGCTGCGGGCGCGCTGTTTTCGATCTGTTCAAAATATTGTTCGGCGCGCTGCTCAGACGTTGGTAAAAAACGAAAGCGAAAACGGGGCACCATATCGCCTTCAAAACTTTCGACACGGAACAATGCGAAGAACAGCCCGAAAAGCAGTACCGTTCCCAACAAGCCTTTGAACCGCATTTTCCAGGCGACGCCGGAAATCAGCATCCACCAGATCAACATCCCAATGAGAAGATAAAGGGTTCCAGAATAGACTGAGAACACCTGATACGTTCGGTCCGGGGCTAATTGAAACCACCGATAAATTATGGCAGCGATGCCCAACAGTAGAATCCCCAGCCCCCACTTCCACCTCAGCTTCCGCACTGGGGGAGATACGGAGCCATCAAGCTCGGGAAGTTCCTGGTGCTCCGGTTCGCTGACATTCATAACTCTGTTCCGACTTAGTTCTTAAACAATCCCACATAGGACTTCACCAGGGTGGAAGCCGGTTTCAGATCCGATTCCACGACTTGAGCCAGCGGAGCATAGACAGTCTTTACCGAATTTGAAAACGGCCCGAACTTCATCTTTCCTTCGATCCAGACCAGAGGTCCTGCCATCACAAAGTACAGCAGCAAAAACGCAGTGAAACACATCAAACCGACACCTGCCTTTTGCACAAAGGTCGGTTGTTCCGTATCTGTCTTTAACATCGAATTGGAATCAATGGAAGCTGTCATTTTTCCGTACCTTTCGCTCAAACAACAGGCTGTTAGCTTTACCTTCGAAGTCAGTGCTCCGTTTCAAATTTCTTCCTGAATTGAAAAATACGACACTGAGCGATCATTTTTTGCGAAAGGCTGGCAATTGCTGGCCCGTTTCACGATCAAATTCATCAGGCCGACGCATGCGAGGCAGACGATCATGCGTCTCCTCTTGCCACTGATCGAGGACGACCCGCAATTCCTGCTGCACTTTTTGAAACTCTTTCTGACCTGCGAGATTATGTAACTCATGTGGATCAGCCTCTAGATCATACAGTTCTTCTGCAGGCCGCGGCGCGAGGAAACAACCCTGCTGATCTCCATTGAGTTTCCTGGCATCGCGTAACTGACGCATTTTGACATACGTTTCACTGCGGACCGCATCAGCCGGTGGTGTGCCGGGAAGATCAGGATAAAAATTGCGAATGTATTTGAATCGAGACGAACGAACCGCACGTCCAAAATCTTCAAAATCATGCCAGTTATGTTCGGCGAATATATGAAGTCGCGTTGTCGCAGCCGGAGTTTGCAGGATCGGCTTAAAACTCTTCCCCTGAAATGTCTCGGCTATAGGCAGCCCCGCCAACTCCAGGATCGTTGGTGCCAAATCAACCGAACTGATCAAAGAATCAGAAACCGTTCCCCCTTTTACCTGCGCAGGCCAGGTCACAATCCAGGGGGTTCTGACGCCACTGTCATACACGGTGGTTTTACAGCGGGGGAAAGGGCGCCCGTTATCACTTAAAAACACAATCACGGTGTTCGACGCGACATCCTGTTTTTTTAACTCCTCACGGACGCGCCCGACCACGCCATCCAGTCTGGTAATTTCATCGTAATACAGCGCCAGATCATCTCTGACCTCTGGAGTATCCGGCAGATACGGAGGCACGATGACATCTTCATTTGTATGCGGACGTTCGATAATATTTCGTTGATACGGACGATGCGGATCCGTAAATGCAAACCACATGAAGAAAGGTTTGTCTTTCGGTCTTTGTTTGAGAGTCGAGACCCATTCATTGAGTTTTGTGGTCACGTGATCAAACTTGCTTTTCGTCGGCGTACCCAGATGCCACTTGCCAGCAGATGCAGTGTAGTACCCTGCGTCCTTTAACTGTTCCACAAACGTGACCTGACTCTCAGGCAATGGAAGATGCAGCTGATGAGCGCCAGTACTATGAGGGTAGCGACCGGTGATGATACTCGCACGGCTCGGACTGCAGGAACTGCATGTCAAATACGCATGATTGAATTTCATGCCGTCCACTGCCAGTTGATTCAGATGGGGAGTCTGAATTTTAGGATGACCATAAGCACCACAATCATCCCACGCCATATCATCGGCGATGAAAACGATAAAATTCGGTTTCCCCTCAGTCGGCTTTTGCCCAAATACTGCTTCACCGCAAAAATTCAAAACCAATAGTGCCGCAACCACGGATAAAAACGGAATCAATCGCATAGTTCTCTCTTCACTCACTTCTGACTTTTCAGGTTCAGGGTAAAAAACGCGTCCGTTCCTCTAGTGTCGGCATCCGACAGGTTTCGTGTTTGCCAAACAGCCGATAACGTGAGCCCGCCACCATGCGGTAACCAAAATTCCTGATCGGCAATGGAATCAGCCACAACAGCCATCCACAAATATTCCAGGGAAATCCCAGGAGCCACAGAACTCGTACAATCGCTGCCGAGCGTCGATAAATCCGCCCCTCTTCAGCTGTGCGAAATATCACCGTGTCAATATTCTGAATGTCCTGTTCACTCAATAACCTGGCCGCTGTCTCGCCCTGCAAGGGTGAATACAAAAGCCGCCCTTTTTGATCCCGCGCAATCGCAAAATCCACACTACTATTACATAAACCACACACACCATCAAAAAACAGAACAGGTTGGTCCACTACCGCCCCCGATTCGCGATTTACTTCCTGTGCTTCTATTTGAGTAACAGAATTGGGAGCCACTTCGTTTCGGCTTTCCTGAACTGTCTGGTCAACGGCCGTTGATTTCATCATCTGGTTTCGTACCGCAGCCTCGAAAAACGTAAAAAGGACCTGGACAAATTCGTAAAACGCCCATGTCACCTAATATTATACGTAACAAGCATTTATCTCCAGTCGTTTTTTCATGCTTTGAACGGAATCCTGCGAAAACCTGCTGCAAAGTTCGGATCGTGATCGCACTGGATCAACTGATCAGAATTCTTTCTGTCGTTTGCTGATAAAAACGCTAGAATAGAAATGACGTACTAACCCAAACCACCTCAGAAAGGTGCTGTTTTTCATATTCTTCCACAAGAGTCACCCATGTCTACATGCCCCCCGCATTCTGATTCGCAATCGCGCTGGAATCAGGGAGTTGGTATGTCGACACTATTTCACCTGATCCTCATCGGCAGTTTAGCTATCGTTGTGGATCATCAGGTGGATCGTGATTCCACATCTGCCACGAATGTTATTCAAACGCGCTGGTCTGCACCCTCAAAAGACATTGAGCCCGTTGTGCTGGAAGTAACCGCAGTGACGCAGAAAAAGGAAAGCGCGTCCAGCGCACCCGTACTTTCGAAATTGCCGCCGGTACTCGACTTGAATTCTGCCCCTGATACCAAATCGCTTTCTTCGTTTCTGGACGGCCCTCTTCCCCAGACAACGCAGCATGAAGAATCGCTCACGACCAAATATGCGGCTGACATTGTGGGAGCCTTATTGACCTCATCCGCTATTGGAACTGCCAATTCCGGCTCGGGAAACGGATCGGGAAATGGTGAATTTTTTGGCCTGAATCCCAAAAGCAAACGCATTGTCTTCGTCGTTGACTCTTCCAAAAGTATGAATTTCCCCCATGAAAGCGTGGGAAAAACCAGACTCGGACGTGTCAAGCTGGAACTTGCCAAATCCATTTACTCTATGGATGAGCATCAGGAGTTCTTCGTCATCTTCTTCAGCGATTTCGCCATTCCGATGCCGGCCAGAAACCTCCAGCCAGCAACACCCGAAGCAAAGAAAAAGTTCCTCTCCTGGGTCGCTAAGGTCCCAGGTGTTGGAACGACGGAACCTCTGGAAGCCCTGCTGATCGCACTTCGTCTTCAGCCCGACACGATTTATTTTCTGACGGACGGACAATTCAACGCTTCCATCGTCAAAGCGTTCAACAAAGTAGCTACACAGACCAAAGGCAATCGAAACGTGATCGTCAACGGTATCTGCTTAGGAAATCGGGAAGGCGAATCACTCATTCGAGAGCTGGCGGAGCAGAATTCAGGCAGCTACACCTTTATTCCCTGATCCCACCTCGCACGAGAACATCACAAACATACACCTCAAAATATTCTCTCGCAGTATCTTACGCTCTGTCAGAATCTAAGTCTTTACAGATAAATACTTTTTGACATATTATGCCCTTAATTCGATCTTCACATTTTTCTCGTGATATTTTCGAGCATTCTTCGCCTTCTTTGAAGGCAGCAGTTTGATTGCTTCGCTTTCAATTACTTTTCCGAATGTCGCCCAGAATACAATCTCTGATGCAATCTGAGATCATCTAACCGGGGCGTAATATCGATATCTGGATCTCAACAAATAATGACTTCAACGAACTCCGCCGAAACAGCGCCTCGGAAACTCGGTGAGCCCAAAGGAACTTTAAATTCACCTTCCTTTCTGGCACTGCTGGCAACCCAGTTTCTGGGCGCCATGAATGATAATATGTTTCGCTGGTTCATTATTCCCATCGGTAAACCGATCATCGGCGATGCCGAAGCGCTTTCATTAGGTTTAGCCTGCTTTACGTTGCCTTATCTCCTGTTGGCAAGTGTCGCTGGTTATCTGGCAGATCGCTTCAGTAAGCGCACCGTGATTATCTCCTGCAAGGTGTCTGAGATTATCATCATGACTTTAGGGATCCTCGCCATACAGATCGGGAATATCTATCTGCTCTTTTTTATCGTAGCCTTAATGGGTTGTCAGAGTGCACTCTTCGGCCCTGCCAAGTTCGGTAGTATTCCAGAGATGCTGCGTGATAACCGGCTCTCAAAGGGGAATGGCGTCATGGGCCTGATCACCGTGGTCTCTTCGGCTCTGGGCTTTATTGCCGGTAACTATTTATACCACGTCACACAACCGAATCTAGAAGCCCCCGGATCACTCACTGATATCGGGATTGCTGCACTCACGCTCGTCGGTGTAGCCATTGTGGGTACTCTCGTCAGCCTGAAAATTCGCAAGCTCCCCCCTGCTGCTCCCGACCGAGGCTTTCCATTCAATCCTGCCAAAGAGACCTGGCACCAGCTGCAACTACTCCGCAGCAGTACGCCTCTACTTAGAACTGCACTGGGGGTTGCCTTTTTCTGGATGCTGGCTTCGCTCGCACAAATTAACGTCGATACATACGGAATTCATGAACTGGGTCTCTCACAAAAAGATATCGGCCCCTTACTGGGAATTCTGGTTTTTGGTGTCGCCTTGGGAAGCATGCTCGCCGGTATCTGGTCTGCAGGACGCATTGAACTGGGAATCGTCCCCTTAGGAGCAGCCGGAATCGTCATCACATCCATACTCCTGTTTTTCACAGGCAGCAGCGTAATCCCGGGGCAGGAATCCAGCTCGCAGACCTATTACCTGCTATCACTACTCTGGCTGTTTCTGCTGGGTGTGAGTTCCGGATTATTCGATATCCCGCTGGAAACATTCCTCCAGCACCGTAGCGATGTAGAAACACGTGGCAGTATTCTCGCAGCAGCGAACTTTCTCGCATTCGCGTTCATCCTGTTTGCTTCATTTGCCTTTTGGGTGATGCAGGATACTTTGAAGATGTCTGCCAGCCAGATTTTCATGGTCATTGGACTACTTACAGTTCCGGTCGGCATTTATATCTTCAAACTGCTTCCGAACGCCACCATCCGATTTATGGTCTGGCTTGTGAGTTGTACCATCTATAAACTCAGAGTCAAAGGACTGAGGAATCTGCCCAAAAAAGGAGGCGCACTTCTCGTAGCGAATCATGTTTCCTGGCTGGATGGAATCTTTCTGATTCTCACTTCAACGCGGCCGGTCCGCATGATCGCCTATTCGACTTATGTGCAAGGCCCCTGGATTTCATGGCTGACAAAACTGTATAAGACAATCCCCATTAATGTAGAAGATGGGCCGAAAGCTTTAATGCGTTCCATTAAAGATGCCCGCTCTGCAATTGAAAATGGCGAATTAGTCTGTATCTTTGCTGAAGGCAAATTGACTCGTTCCGGTTATCTACAACCGTTTCAGTCGGGTTTAATGAAAATCATCAAAGGAACTGGCGCTCCCGTCATTCCCGTCTACATCGATGAATTATGGGGGAGCATTTTTAGTTTTCATGGCGGAAAGTTTTTCTGGAAAAAACCCCGGCGCTGGCCTTACCCGGTTTCCATTCGTTTTGGAAAACCCATCTTGCACCCGGAAAATGAAAAACATGTCCAGAAGGTTGTTCAAAACCTGGGGATCGAAGCGGCCAATTTTCGAAAGACGTATCAAATGATTCCACCAAGATTGTTTCTCAGAAAATGTAAAAACCGACGATTCCAGCAAAAAGTTGCCGACTCAACGGGCGTTGAAATTACAGGCGGCAAGCTGTTGACCGGCGCGCTGTTAATGAGACGGTTACTCAACAAACACGTTTTAAAACAAGACGAAAAAATGATCGGCGTACTCCTGCCACCTTCGGTGGGAGGGTCTGTCATCAATGCCAGCCTCGCGATCTCCGGGCGAGTTCCGATCAACCTGAACTACACTCTTTCTGACGGCGATATAAACTATTGCATCAAGGAAGCAGGCATCAAAACCGTTTTGACCAGCCAGAAATTCCTGGAAAAAAAACCGATTGAAATGGACGCCAATGTCGTACTTCTTGACGATTTAAAACCGAAAGCTTCAGCCTTCGATAAACTGATCTGCGCTTTTATGGCGTATATTGTCCCTGCGTGGATCCTCGAACGACTCATCGGCTTAAGGCATGTTGGCTCCGACGAGCTAAGCACCATCATCTTTACATCCGGTTCGACAGGCCGTCCTAAAGGCGTCATGCTCACACACCATAATATTGTTTCCAATATCAATTCCGCCGACGATTTACTACACCTCTCTCCCCAAGACTGCATTCTCGGAATCCTGCCGTTTTTCCATTCCTTCGGCTATACGATTTCCCTCTGGATGCCGTTCATCCGAAATATGGGAGTCTGCTATCACTTTAATCCTACCGACGCGCGCACGGTTGGAAAAATGGTCGAGAAGTACAAAGTCACGCTTTTCGCATCGACCCCAACCTTCTTAAGACATTACCTGAAACGCTGCACCCCTGAGCAATTCAAGACGCTGGAGATCGTCATCACCGGCGCAGAAAAACTTCCGCAGAGCCTGGCGAAAGAGTTCCATGATAAATTCGGCATCTTTCCTACCGAAGGTTATGGCACAACCGAACTCTCACCGGTTGCTGCGGTCAATATTCCCCCCAGTCGACAACTTGACCCGAACGAAGTCAGTTCAAAACCAGGTACCGTTGGCCGGGCAATTCCCTGCGTCATGGCGAAAACCGTTGATCCCGATACCATGCAGGACCTGCCTGACGGGCAGGAAGGGCTTCTTTTTATCAAAGGCCCGAACGTCATGAAAGGCTACTTAAATAACGCAGAGAAAACAGCAGAAGTCATTTTTGATGGCTGGTACAACACCGGAGACTTTGCCACAATCGATGAAGAGGGATTTATCACCATTACTGGCAGACAAACCCGCTTCTCAAAAATTGGCGGGGAAATGGTGCCTCATGTTCGAATCGAAGAGCTGATCGCCAATATTGTCAGTGACCCAGATGAAGACGAGCCTGAAGTTCAAGTTGCCGTGACCGCCGTTCCCGATCCTAAAAAAGGAGAACGATTAATCGTTCTCCATAAGCCACTGAATATCTCCATCGAAACAATTCTGAAAGAAATCGCCAACCAGGAGATTCCCAATCTCTGGATTCCCAGCAGCGACAGTTTTCTGGAAGTGGAAACGATCCCGCTTCTGGGAACAGGGAAACTGGACTTGGCGAAAATCAAACAACTCGCCGCTGATGCGTATTCTACAGAACTCAGTAGTTAACCTAAACGATAATCATGTCTGAAGTTATCGAAATATAAAATCCACATCACTTATAAGGATTTACACGAAATCCTGTAAAAAAACGGTTAGATTTTCAGGTTCCATTGGTCCATTAGTGTATAGAACGGGCCATTGTGTGGTGTAAGCCACAATGACTTCAACCGTTTACGTGAAAGTGATGAGGAAGCAGGCATGATAAACCAAACTGTCAAACTGACGGAACGACAAACAGCAATCTATCAATTTCTGAAAGATAAGATTATCAATCGCGGCTATGGCCCGACGGTCAGAGAAATTGGCGACGCATTCGATATTCGATCCCCCAACGGCGTTATGGGACATCTAAAAGCACTGGAACGGAAGGGACTCATCAAACGACAGTCTCATATCTCCCGATCCATTCAACTGTGTGATAATTCACAAAAACCGGCCAATATTACAATAGCCGGCACCTTAAAAGCAGGCGCTCCTCTGGATCACCCGCCACAAGGTCAAACACAAGTTGATTTCAGTCCTCTGTTCGACACGTCTGACAATTTCTGTCTGAAGGTCAAAGGCACATCGATGATTGATGCCCAGATCCAGGACGGTGATTATGTCGTGGTCCAAAAACAGGACACCTGCCAGCAGGGTGAAATCGTCGTCGCGCTGGTTGAACAGCAGGAAGCCACGTTAAAACGCTTCTTTCAGGAAGGAGATCGCGTTCGATTAGAACCCGCCAACTCAGCAATGGCTCCCATCTATTCGAACGATGTCCAGATTCTCGGCGTCGTAAAAGGGGTCATCCGAAAATTCATTTGACTCTTTGTTCGACTTAACCCTGATCTGCCAGCGCCGCCATTTGTGTGCGTGCCAGAGTAATCAGCATTAGATCCGGCAGGGACGTTACACCAGCCTGACGCAACATGTTTACCACTTGCGATGCAGTATAATGCGCGTGAGTACAAACGTGTAATAAAACATCACGGCGGCTGGTTTGATGTACGCGTCCCTTGCCCGAGCTACTGCTGCGCTTTCTGATGACTTCATCCAGCTTCTCTTCCGTCAACCGCTCCAGATAATTCATCCAGCGTTGCTCCAATGCCACCCATTTCAGTTTCAAGTCGGACACTGTTTGAATGGCTCCCTCAGCTTTTTGATTTCCCGGAATCTCTCCCTCCAAATCACCGGGCACTCGGGGATTCTCATCCCCCCGCAGTGCTTCCAGCCAGACATATTCTGCCCCATATAAATGCAGCAAAGAGTGCCAGATTGATCCTTGTCCGATTGCAAACTCTTGAACACACTGTTCTTCAGAAAGCATTTGAACAGACTCCAGTAACGCCTGATTCACCCAGCGACGATGTTCATGTAATCGTGAAATTAACCTGACTGACAAAGCAATGCCTCCTGATATGATCTAAGTGGAGAAGATTTCCTCTTTTTTAGTTGAAGAGAACCCCGAATTATCCCTCTTCTCTGCTATTGAGAGCCAATTTCAGGTACCAGGGTTCGCCAGTCAGAATTCTCATTCTTCCACATGCAACTCTGTTTCAAACCTCTAGTTAAGCACGATTCAACATACCGGGCGTTTTTTAACCGTTTTTTTCATTTAGATTGTTTCTCAGCACTTGAATTGCCGAAACTATTTTCTATCCTTACCCTTACATTCAGGTAATTTTACCGCACTCTGGGGGATTAGCTCAGTTGGGAGAGCGTTTGGCTGGCAGCCAAAAGGTCACCGGTTCGAGCCCGGTATCCTCCACTTTAAGCTTACTGTTGCATTCAACAGTAAGCTTTTTTTGTAGCTCGACAGCTTCCCCTCCTGAAGCCGCCTGAGAACTCCTCATTTAAAACAAAAACAGCCAGCATTGATTACCAATGCTGGCTGGAAAAGATTCTTCAGTTCAGGAGCAATGAGCCTCACACAGTTTCTCATTCACTACTCTTGCCTTGGATCAGCCGCCTGAGGAATGATGATCTCCTTGCCCAGTTCACATTTAGGGCAGTCGACTTCCGATTCTTCAATAATTTCTTCCTGCACTTCTCCTGGCCGGCAAATCTGACATGGTTCTTCGACTGTTTCAGTTTCCAACAGTATATCTTCTGAGTAACTGCCGCCTCGCTGCACGTAGTCGCATCCATTGTACCCCAGAACCGCACCACCACGGGGATATGTGTAGTACGCAGAACCAGCATAAAACGATTTGAATTTCCCAAAATAGCTGCGCGAATAATAACCTGTATAAGCATAGCTTTGGTTCAGAGACGAAATCGCTCCCGCCACATCAGAAAACTCACTCACGACAGCCGACTGCACATAGCTTAACCCGACAATCATCGCCAGGACTGCTACCGTCAGAATAATCACCAGCTCCGCGGAAATAACGAAACCATCTTCGTCGTTCCAAAACTGATTTGCGAAATGACTCATTTGAAGCTCCTTTGTGTATTTTGATTAACAGCACTTTTGAAATTTAGGGGATCGTTTTTACGGCGTCTCATTTCTCAGACAGTGGCATCACACTGCAACTCGATTTCTGTTTTGACGCCGCTACTTTTACAAAATCAGGTACAGTGCCCTGCCAATATTTTGATTTCTATTTTGAAATTGCCGATTGGCTAAAGCGGGAGAGGAAAGTTTCTCAGGCTTTCCTTTTCTGGTTTTCAAGGCGGAACTCATTGCCTCACTCACCATAAAAATCAGGGTTAAGTAACCAGAAGTTCTCTCCGCTTCAGTCAATCAGTCATCGGTGGTCTCTCAGGTCACCGACTTGTGTAACGGTCTCTCAGGTCGCCACACACTCTCTCTATGCGTTTCACTTCTTATTAGCCTTCATTCAAGTGGCAGAAGTGGTTCATTCAGATTTCGTTACAACCGTTAGATCCCGACTTTTCAGTAACTTCGGAATAACTGGTTTGACTGGTATAACTCGCAAGACATGTGCCACTCGTAGAATCTCTACAACAATCAACACCACGATATTCGTCATAAGCCTCAGACATGTAATAACTTATAAAATCACTACAACACTAACTTTTTTCGAGCACGGATTTTCATAAGTCGCTAAACCCAGGAAATGTTCAAATCTCTTTACAAGGAATTTAACGCTTTTGATAAGAATCCCTGTCGTATCGATTATGACGATTGTAAAGGGAACGGAGCCCCGGAGCGGGATGATTTGATTGAGCAGGCATCCGAGCGCTACCATTTTAAGAAGCAGAGATTTAGTCAGATCTCTACTGTGATGCCCTTGCGAGGGGACTGAGGAGGGTATGAGACTTCAGCCATTCAACGCGCATAAAAAAAGCCCTCTGGAACGTCAGTTTCAGAGGGCTGTGGTTTTTACTTGTCCGCGGCTGTGAGACACAGGCTGCTAGTTGAGCAGCGGGTTGTCTCCGCCGGTGATGGCGCTGAAGAAGTCGTCGATATCGGATGCGTCTGCATCGTCG